>DAIDAB010000002.1:0-18940 GCA_027310845.1 bacterium
CCATAATTTTTGATAAGCTCAGCAGCAAAGGTGGTCTTTCCAGCCCCCGGCTCTCCTTTTATCAGGACGAATCGAACCTTGTCGCAGACGAGAGATTCGAAGAGCTGTCTTGCGGTGACTGAATTGTGTGTGACATTCTCCTTTTCCAACTGAGGAGTCTTTAGATCAACTTCGGTTTGGGTTTTCAATTCATACATCTCCATGTTTTAATTGACGAATGTGATTCCTTGCCTTTGTGATTACTATAGCAAGTTCTCTAGTCTCGAAATTTGTCAATTGAAGAGAATTCGAAATTTCCCTTAGGATGTTTCTTTCAATTATGCTTGCGCCAGGGCCGAACATCGACCTTATCGCTTCGACAAATCTTTCGGGTTGGTCTGGAATCTCGGCTCTCTTGAGTTTGAACATTCTCTCAAAATTCCAAAACACGACCTGCTTCACGCTCTCCCCCAGCGTGTCAAATGCCTTGTCAATGCAGTCCAGAAGCTGCTTATCGCTTTCCTCAACTATGGTCAATGATTTCGCAGTCTTCTCCATGCCCATACAATCGCCAAGCACTCAGGCCAATCAATGTCATCTTATCATGATAAAGCGCTTATGACCGCGGAATATGTACTGCAAATACATCGTTCCTACTTTATCTGGTTCTAGCTTCATTCCAGTATGAGTTAGAAGTGAGAATTATTTCTCAGAGGTCTAGAGCTCATTGAAGGCCTAAGAGCTTGTTTGAGGGCGGCCTTTCCAAAGAGATCTATTCGTTCAGCTGTGACCCATTATCGGATGTATTTTGTAGGGCTCTTCAAGCTTTTTCATGTCGTCTTGAGAGAGCTTTACTTCCACAGCAAGCGCCGCTTCCTCTATGTGCTCTAATTTCGTTGCTCCTACAATCGGAGCAGTGACTCCTTTGTGAAGCAACCATGCAAGCCCAACCTGCGCAGTCGTGACCCCTTTTTCTTTGGCAATCTCTTCGGCCTTCTCGACAATATCGAAATCCTCTGGCTTGAAAAATCGCGAGCGAAACACATTTTCAGGTTCTGATCTTACTCTAGAGCTGCTTGGAGACTCGCCACGCTTGTATTTGCCGCTTAAAAATCCTCTCGCAAGTGGACTCCAAGGAATAATAGCAACGCTCTGATCTTTGCAAAGAGGGTTCATCTCCCTCTCCTCCTCACGGTAGCAAAGGTTGTAGTGATTTTGCATGCTCACAAAGCGCGAGATTCCAAGGAGGTCGCTTGTGAAAAGCGCCTTTGCGAATTGCCACGCATACATGCTTGAGCCTCCAATGTACCTCACCTTGCCGGAGTTCACGAGACTGTCCAAGGCAAGAAGGGTCTCCTGGATCGGGGTTTCATAGTCCCACCGGTGGATCTGATAGAGGTCTATGTGATCTGTCTTGAGCCTCTTTAGAGATTTTTCAACTTCTCTCATGATGTGGAGTCTTGAGAGGCTAGAATCGTTGGGTCCTTCGCCGACATTTTGCCTAACCTTTGTTGCGATTATGATTTCATCCCTGTGATCTTTGAGAAATTCTCCGACGATTTCCTCTGACCTTCCATTTGAGTACACGTTGGCGGTGTCAAAGAAATTGATCCCAAGATCCAGCGCTCGCTTCATGATCGGTGTCGCTTTGTCGCTTTCAATCATCCATTCAGAGGTGCCAAAGGACATTGTTCCTAGGCAAATCTTCGATACCTTGACTCCGGCGGAGCCCAAACGAGAATATTGCATTTCAGTCGTTCGTGAAAAGCCAAGATTCTTTAGAGTTTGCGATGGGAGTGGTACGCCTGTTAAAATACACGATTGATCTGTGTACTTCTTATTCAGGTTCTGATTTAGCTTGAGTTCTTCCATTCCGGATGCAAAGGAGACCAATCCTAAACCCCTTTGGGAGCATAAGCTGAAGCTAGCTCAGTCAAACTCCAATGCAAAGAAAATCATCTTGGTCACCTTCCGCGACGAATTTGTGCAAAAGGAAGCAATAGGGCTAGTTGAAGCGGCAGGGTATTTTGTTTCAAAGGTTGTTACCCAGAAAGAACTGCACCACAGGCAGTACGGCGTGGGTTCAGGAAAAGCCGAAGAGATCAGAAGGATGGCCGAGGAAGAAGGAACGAAGATGATAATCGTGGATGACAGGCTTTCATCTTCGCAAGCTCATAACCTCGCAAAGTTCACCCATCAGGAGGTCATCGACAGGGAGAGGCTCATCCTTGACATTTTCAACTCAAGAGCCACTACAGCAGAGGCAAAGCTCCAAGTGCGATTAGCCGAGCTGAAGTACGAGATCCCTAGAGCAAGAGAATCAGTGAGGCTTTCTCTCAAGGGAGAGCAGGCCGGATTCATGGGAATGGGAGAATACGCGGTTGACATTAAATTTAGAGCGCTTAAGAAGCAGATGACCCTTGTTTCAAAGAAACTAGAAGAGGCAAAGAGGCAGCGCAACCTCTTCAGGATATCGAGAGAAAGATTAGATATCCCGCTAGTATCCCTTGCCGGATACACTAGCAGCGGAAAGACGACATTGTTCAATAGTTTCACCTCGGAGACGAAGGAAGAATCGCCCAAACTTTTCACGACGCTCACCACGACGACTAGGGGTTTTGAACCCCTTCCGGGAAAGAAGGTCCTTCTCTCAGACACTGTTGGCTTTATCAGCAGGCTCCCGACCTACATGATCGAAGCTTTCAAATCTACTCTTGAAGAGCTATCATACGCCGACCTAATCCTGCTCTTGATCGATGCTAGTGAGTCTATGGAAAACATGGAAATCAAGTATTCAAGCTGCAGGCAGGTGCTTGAGCAGCTCCACGTCGACCCGACGAAACTGCTCGTGATTTTGAATAAGCTTGACGTCACACCCCGAGAGGAATTGAAACAGAAAGAGGCAATCGTAGGCGATATTCCAATGATGGAAATATCCGCAAAAACAGGAGAGGGGTTACGCAGACTCAAACTCAAAATAGCCGAGAGAGTTTACCCCCGCGAAATAGCAGAAGAGGTTCCTCAGAAACTCGTTGAACAACTCTCAGAATCCCAGGAGATCTCGACCAAGGACAGAGTCTTGGGCTAGAGGTGTCGCAGTATTGAAGGCTAGCCTCGTGTTTCAGGTTGTTGGAGCGTTCATTGCAATCATACTGGGCATTCTTTTCTTCGTCTACCTTCCTCACGACCCAGGAGATGTCGCAACCGACGCTATATTCGTTGGATTCGGAGTCTTGCTATTGAAGAGTACGCGCCGGGCGTCGCGGATGAGCACCGCACTGCCACAGAAATCAGGCAATGGGCCTTTGCCCCAAGGAAAGAAGCAAAAGAAAAAGTGAAGCGTCTGCAAGAAAGCTCTCTATGAGTGAAGATTTTGAGGTACCGAGAATTTGCAAAGACAGGTTTCAAGACCTCAGTGGTTGGCATGGGAACCTATTATGATCCGCTTTGGATCGCCGCAGGTATGGTATTTCGTGTCCAGATGCATAGGAAACGCATCCTCGAAGCACTGAAGACAGGGCTCGACAACGGGATCAATTTCATCGATACCGCCGAAATATACCAGAGCGAGACAATAGTGTCTGAAGCGATCCGCGGAAGAAAGAGGGATGATCTTTTTATCGCTTCCAAAGTGTCGAACAACCATCTAAAACCTGAGAGCGTCGTAAAATCATGCAGGAAGAGCCTTGAGAGATTGGGGACTTCCTATTTAGACCTCTATCAAATTCATTTTCCTAGCTCCAAGATTCCTATCAAGGAAACAATGCGTTCAATGGAAAAGCTTGCAAGCGATGGATTGATTAGAGCGATTGGAGTTAGTAATTTTTCATATTCTCAAATGATTGAGGCCGAAGAGGCGCTCGCCGGTAATGAACTTTCTTCCACTCAGATGAATTATAACATTCTGCATCGAGATGTGGAAGCAGATATTCTCCCTCATTGCGAAAAGGAAAGGATAGCAATGATCCCCTACTTTCCACTCGCCCATGGCAAGCTCGCAAAGTCTGGAAGAACTCTCATCGAAGAGATCGCGTCAAAGAGAAGCGTGAAATCCTCGCAGGTTGCATTGAGCTGGCTTGTGAAGCGAAGCGAAATGAATTTCCCTATCCCCAGCGCTTCAAGGCCAAATCATGTGAAGGAGAATGCCTTATCGGGTGATTTCGAGCTTTCTAATGACGATTTCAAGGCGCTTGTCGAGGCCTATCCATTTAGAGCATAGCTCGGAGCGTTAAAATCTCAGCTCTTCACTGGTACAGAATGAATTTATATCAACAGGCGCGGGTGCGAAAAACTAGAATGTATCTTAACATTGGGATCTTGCTCGCGGCGACAGGCATCACAACGCTTGAGCTTGCAGAGGCCTCCGCGGTCGGGCTTGCCCTTTACGCGGAATCGAAGAGGCACATCGCCTTTTTGTATGTTGGACTGGGCGTCGTTGCAGTGATGATTCCGACACTTTTGCTCGGACACCTCATTACCTACCTCCCCACTATGTATGTGAAACTAATCGGGGGGATTCTACTCCTCTATTTTGGAATCCGGCTTGTAAAGAGCGCACGTCGCTCGGTTATCAAGAGCAGGACTACTGGCTTTTCCCAACACGAAGAGTTTGAAAAAGGACTCATGGCGACGGGCTTCTCTGTGGGTGCAATCGAAGCTTTTGAAGCTGCCATAGTTCTAGTGGGATTGCTTCCAAACAGCTACGTTTCTTCCGAGATCGGGATCGCTGTAGGCGTTATCGTCGTGGTCGTTTCAACTTACATTCTCAGAAATCAGGTAAGGAAGGTCAAGCAGGCAAACATGAAGGAGCTTGTCTCAGCACTCTTGCTTTCGTTTTCGCTATTCTGGTTCGGTGAGATCTTCTTTGTGCTAAACGATGTCTACTTGATCCCTATTTTCCTGGCTTTCCTCTGGCTTGTTCATTCGATAGCCAACCGACCCATCCCGAAACTTGCGCAGACTAACAATGGAAAGCCTATTGGCCAAGTAGATGGAAAGCCCACAGGAACACAAAAATGATTGCTCATTTGTTTCGAAAGGCCATCTCAAACCCAGCATCAGGTGATCTTTCGTTATGAGAGCTTTCACAACCAAGGAAATGGCAAGCCTCTTCAAGATTACGAGAACCATTTTCGTTGGAGCAGGGCTAGTCCTAATTGGCTACGGGGGGTGGGATCTAATCACTCCTTTCGCGATGGGTATGAGCAACCCGATGTCTTGGTTTGGCATGTTCCCTCTCTACGTGGGTGCTATGCTTATCTTGATTGCTGCCGCCATGAAGGAAGACTGGTTCACTGATGCGAGACGCTACTGGTGAGACAATGCCCAAGAGCAAACATACCTTTGGAGTTTCAATAGATCCAACTTGGGACCTGGGCTATAGCATCTCCCTTGCAAAGCTTGCGGAGAGGCTCGGTTTTTCCAATATCTGGGTTCCAGACAGCGGACCCACCCCTCCATTTAGCGATGCGGCTGTTACACTCGCCGGGATCGCAGGAAGCACGAAAAAGATCAAGTTGGGGAGTGCGATATTCAACTTCTACACGCGAAACCCGGCCCTAATCGCGTCGAGCTTGCTTGCAATTTCAAACCTCGCATCTGGTTCTCGTTCCTCAAGGCAGAGAGTGGTTCTGGGAATCGGCATAGGTTCAAGCTACAATGTTGCAAAGTTCGGAATCTTTGATCGAAGTGGAATGATAGATCAGCTTCGAGAAGCAATAGAATCAATCACAGAGCTTTTCGAAGGAAAGGAGGTCAGCGTGCGCACTGATGCCTTTGCCATCGAGCGAGTGATGTTATCGAAATCAAAGGGGGAGATCCCGATCTACGTGGGGGCATCATCTCCCAAGGGATTGAGACTTGCAGGTGCCATCGCAGATGGCGTGATTCTCACAAACAGAATCGCTTCCCAGATCGAGGAAAGCATGAAACACATCACACTCGGCCTCGCTGATGGTTCGAGGAGCAGAAAGGACATCGACATTGTGAATTCAGTCGTCGTCTCGGTTTCGGAAAATAAGGCAAAGGCAAGGAATGCCGCGAAGGCCACATGCGCGTATCTCGTCGCTTGGCTCGATGACGGTACAGCCGCAAAATACAACATAGACCAAAACGCCCGTAAGAAAATTTCAGAGTTAATCGCGGCGGGAGACGAAAAATCGGCCTCAAATCTTGTCGATGACCGAATGCTAGATCTCTTGACGGTGTGTGGGACGCCGCAAGATTGCGTGGAAAAGTGTCGAGAACATCTCAGCTACGGTGTAGACCAGATAGCGTTCTGCGAACCTTTCGGGCCGGATGCTTTCAGAGCCTTGACGCAGATCGCTCGAAGAATTATCCAGAAGCTTTGATCAGCGAAGGCTTTCTCTCGGGCTTTTTCTCTTGTAGCTTTCGACAATCCTATGGATGTCCTCAGTGATTGAAAGTCGGATATCTGGCTCTGTTGTCACGAGAAGCACGTTTTCACCGTACGGGATTTGGAAGATATTCAGTTTGCTATGAGAGATTATTGAGAATTTGAACGCTCCAAAATGTCGGCTCCAAGATTCTGACATGCCTCTTGAGACTGTTGCCTGAAGGAATAGTTTGTTCTCTTCATTCTCGGGATTTAAGGAGACAGTGCCAGGTCGCATTCCACCTTCGAGATGCGCACCACGAAAGTTAAGTATTGAAATGTACCTGATGCCCTTGTCCAAAGAAAATATCTCGTCGAGGAGCTCCCGCGGCATTTCTGAATAATTTGAGCGCATATTATGCCATAATAAAAACCTTAGGAATCATCTGGGAAAAATGAGCCAATTTAGATATCAGTTTCAAATTATGGCATATGTTATGGCCCATTAGCTAGTAATTGTGGCAGATTCGACCGGATAAACTGGTTATTGCCTGATATCCGAATTCAGGTTTGGCGCTCTTCTTTGCAAACGTATTCATGCAAAAAGCTAGATCAGTTGCACGATGAAAATGAGATAGAATATTCGCAGCGAGTCTCTTTAAAATGAGAAAACAGTGAACCAGTCGAAAGCTTGTTGAGAACGAATAGGGCTGCGAATCAAGTCATTAGCTCCCATACAATGCGTCACAGTCGAATTTAATAAGGCCTTTATTGCAGGCTCATTCGATTGCAGTGATGCTCTGCCAATACGGAAAGCCCGCGTTGGGCCACATTACTTTTCCGTTCTTTTACTAGAAACCTCTGCGCAGCCTAGCATCTTGCAGCAGAATATTCGAATTTCTCAAGAGAGGAAACTGATCCAAAATTGTTCCAACAAATCGAAACAATCCAAACCGCGACAAGAGAGGGATAGAAGACAATGAGCATCGTAATGAAACCAAGCGCAAGCAAGGACCAGGTGACTGAAGTGGTGAAAATGATCAGATCGTCTGGCCTCAAGGTGGATGTCTCTTCTGGGCAGTTCCAGACAGTGATCGGAATCATAGGTGACGAGAAGAAGATCAATTTTGATCAAGTCAAATCGATGCCTGGAGTCTACGACGCGATTCAGATTCAAGTTCCCTACAGATTGATGAGTCGCACATACATCAGGCAGAATGTGTCCGTGAAGGTGAAGGGCATCACGATAGGCGAGGAGAATGAACCTGTGTATATGGCAGGGCCTTGTTCCATCGAGAGCTACGAGCAGCTCTATAGAATCGGAAAGAGCGTGAAAGAAGCAGGAGCACATATCCTTCGTGGTGGAGCTTACAAGCCAAGAACCTCGGTCCATTCTTTCCAAGGGCTGGGACTTGCAGGCCTGAAACACCTTCAAAACGTCGGAAAGGATCTCGACATTCCCACAGTGACAGAGGTGAGAAGTGAGGTTGACGTGAAAGCTGTTGCCAAGTACGCCGACGTTATACAGATAGGAACGCGCAATATGTACAACCAGGATCTGATCGAGGCTGCGGCAAGAGAGGAGAAGCCGATACTCTTCAAGCGGAACTTCTCAGCGCAGATCGACGAATACCTGAGCTTTGCAGAGCGTATTATCGCAAACGGTAACAAAAAAATCATCCTTTGCGAAAGGGGAATAAGCCCTCTTGGAGGCTCTTTCAAGAATCAGACAAGGTTCACGCTTGACCTAAACGCCGTTCCAGTGCTCAGAAAGGAAACACCTTTTCCCATAATAGTAGATCCGAGCCACGGAACTGGAAGAAAGGATCTGATACTGCCGATGAGCAGGGCCGCGATCGCAAGTGGAGCGCATGGGTTGATGATCGAGGTACACGACAGGCCGCATGACGCGCTAAGCGACGCAAACCAGTCTATCCAGCCAGGACAGCTCGTAGAGATTATCAAGATGTGCAACCTGATCTACAAGACAATCTCCGAGAGTGAAGCACCATTCTCAAGTGACTTGAATGGGAATGGGCACAGTTAGGCTTTCCCTTACAACCAAGGGAAGCTCCGCTGCATGTGAGATTCTGATCAAGGAAGAATTGCTTAGCAGGTTACGAGCTTCTATCGAATCCCTTCTCGAAGATGAAGTAAGCTCGATCGTAGTCATCACCGATTCGAACGTACGCAAGATATATGGAAATCAACTCAGAAGAGATCTTTCAAAACTAGCAAAGACACATCTGGTTTCGTTCAAGGCCGGCGAGAGCAGCAAGACACTTGAGACCGCAACTATACTTCTTTCGAAACTTGCCGCCCTCGATTTGGATAGGAAGGGAATCGTAGTCTCCCTGGGCGGAGGAGTCGTTGGAGATCTCGCAGGTTTTGTGGCCTCAGTCTACAAGAGGGGAATCAAATACTTCCAGGTTCCCACTACACTGCTAGCTCAGGTTGACAGCAGCATTGGTGGAAAAACCGGAGTAGATTCAGAGTGGGGGAAAAATCAGATTGGGACCTTCTACTACCCACGTGGCGTCCTAATCGATCCACTGGCATTGAAGACACTTCCAAACTCAGAACTGATCAATGGCCTAGGAGAGATTATCAAATACTCGGTGATTGCGAACAGGAGAATGTTCGAGCGGTTAGCCAAATCCAGACTGGATTCGGCAGAGGTGCTCAGCCGATTTATCCCAGAGTGCTGCGCGATCAAGGTCGGCGTCGTTTCAAAGGATCCGAGTGAGCAGAACCTGCGTTCCGTTCTGAATTACGGCCACACGGTTGGACATGCATTGGAAGCAGAGTCGAATTATTCTCTATCTCATGGCAAATCAATCGTCTTAGGAATGCTTGCGGAAGGCTGGATCTCAAGGCAGTTGGGTTCTTTTAATCAAGATGACTATGAAGAGCAGCAAGCATTAATTCAAAGTCTTGGCGTTTCGGCAGATCTGCCTAATCTAGATGAAAACAAGCTCGTGAGACTTGCGCTTGCAGATAAGAAGAGCTCCTCAGGAGTAATCAGAATGAGCCTTCCCGAAAGGATAGGAAAGATGCATACAACAAAGAGTGGGAGCTTTAGGATCCCCGTTTCAACTGAGCTGTTCAAGCGCTCTTTGAGATATCTAGTCGCATGAGATAGAATTCGGTGTAAAGAGAATCGCAACATTCAATGGAAACTTTGGTGATGTTAGGAATATAAATCCAATCGGCGTTAACTAGTTTCACACAGCTCATCAATTACAGTGCTCGTCGTAAAGACTCGTATTCTCCACTGCGATCTTCCCCGCGGACTTTTGACAGCATTTCCCTTCTCTCGTCGAACAATTCGACAAATCGTGCATAGTCACTTTGGGAGATGATGGAGCGAAGTTCTGACTGAGATTTCTCGATCTGCTTCAGCATCTTTTGATTATGTTTGTTCGTGGATTGGATTTCATAGTAGACTTCTGCACTTTCGGAAAGCACTCTCCTAGCAATCTGGATAAAGCTCTCAAAAGTCGGCGAGCTGATGCCTTTGGGGATGACGTCTTTCTCTCTCAAAACAATGTCTGCGAAGGTTAGAGCAAGCACATGAGGAAGAGAAAGGAGAAGTGTCATGAGCTTATCATGTTCGTTTGGATCAAGATTTGAAATCGCAAAGTGCGGAAAAAGATGGCTGACAAATTCATCTTGCCCTCCAGACGCCATCACGATCATCGAATTTCTTGCAAATGGATCCGCCGAGGCTCCAAAGAGCGGGTGGATGGAGTAGATTTCAACGTTCTGACTGTGCCTTTTGATTCCTCCGATAACTCTCTGCTTCACAGAGGAGATCTCGATGATTCGCATCTTTCTCTCGCCAGCGTGTTTTGCAAGAAGATTTGTCACAGAAGCCGTTTTGCCTATTGGTACAGCGACGACAATCAAGTCAGAATCTTCTATTACTTCTAGACTTTCAGAAAATCTACACGCGAGCTCCTTTGCTCTTCTTTTCCCAAACTTTCTGTCGTCATCAAAAAGCAGGACACTTGTGCGAAGCGACTTGAAGTAGCCTGCAAACCATCCACCCATCCTTCCGGCGCCGATTATTCCCACGCGGCTCACGCCGTGGGCGGCAAGATACTTCCTGATCTTATCAAGATAAATCGCTTTTCTCTGAACGGATTTGGATGACTCGACAAGCGCTTTTGTTATCTCTCCTGATAGCATTGGATCGAGTCCGATGTTTTTCGAGTACTTTTTCATAGAGCTCACAAGTCTTGATTCGATGCCTACATTCTCAATTGGAATCGCTGTTGATTCCTTGACAAGAGCTACTTTGCGAGAGAGATTCTGCCTTGCCTTTGCGAGATCAAGGATTGACCTTGTGACTTGCTGTATCTCTACTCTTAGGTGGTCTAGATCCTTCTTTGAACGAGCAGTAGTTCTCTTATCTTTCAATGGCTTTTCGCAACAACTCGGATAATCGCTCTAACTACTTTTCAATACTTTGGGGATGAAGCCACCCTGTATCGCAAGATCGGCCAGGACGCAGGAAGTCATCGCCTCTATGACGGGAACTGCTCTTGGCACAACCGTCGGATCGTGCCTTCCTGGAACAATCAGGCGATCTTCCTTCTTTGTGGAGAGATCAAGCGTGTCCTGGGGCTTGGCTATTGATGAAGCTGGCTTGAACGCGGTTCGGAACACAACTGGCATTCCGTTGGACAGCCCTCCCAAGATCCCACCAGAGTTGTTTGTCTTTGTCACGACTCTCCCCGCATTCATCTCGTAGACATCGTTGTTCTGCGAACCCCTCGATCTTGTCCCAGCAAATCCCGAGCCAAATTCAATCCCTTTGACAGCAGGTATTGAGAAAATCGCTTTGCTCAGCTCCGACTCGATTGAGGAAAAGACCGGTTCGCCGACTCCGACTGGGAGGTTAGGCACATTGCACTCAACTATTCCTCCAAGCGAGTCTCCTTTTCCCCTCTCCTCAATTATGAGATCTTTCATTTTCTGCGCAGCCGCGCCGTCTGGACAGCGCACTTCGTTTGAGTACCTCTTGCTCACTATTTCCTCAATGGTCATTTTGGAAATATCTGCACGTATTCCTCCGAGCTCAAGTGTGTATGCGTAGACCTTGACTGACATAGTCTCTAAGAGGAGCTTCTGCGCAAGAGCTCCAGCCATGACAAAGCCGGCAGTGATCCGTCCAGAGAACCTCCCACCGCCCCTGAAATCGTTCATTTTGGCATATTTTACAAACGCAGGATAATCTGCGTGGCCCGGCCTTGGAATATTGACGAACTTGTCATAGTCTGAGCTTCTTGTGTCAGAGTTCCATATGAGCATGCAGACAGGAGCCCCTGTGGTCTTTCCGTGGAACACTCCGGAGAGTAACTCGACCCTATCGGCCTCCGACCTCTGTGTTGTTACTATTGACTGCCCCGGCTTTCTCAAATCGAGTTGCTTTTGGATTTCCGCTTCAGAGATTTCAAGCCCAGTCGGGCAGCCGTCAACGACTACGCCTACACATCTTCCATGGCTTTCTCCAAAACAGGTGACCGCAAAAGCGCTTCCGATTGTGTTTGGAAGTCCCATCTTAGGTTGCGCCTCCTCTTCTCACTATTTCAATCAGCCCTCTTTGGTGCAACAGTCGCTGAAGGTCTAAAACAAATTCCGGATATGATTTATTGACGCATGACGGGTCTGAGATCAAGACTTCCCCAAACCTCCCCGAGAGACTCGCAACTGTGAGCGCCATCAAGATTCTGTGGTCGTTCTCCGGGTCGAGGAGAATAGGTTTTCGGCGCAAAATTGCATTTTTCGCTAGACTCGCAGCGAAAATCGTTATCGAGTCTTTTGTTTCCTTGGTGCGCACCCCGAGCTTTCGAAGCTCCCTTGAAATTGTGCTCAACCTGTCGCTTTCCTTGAATCTCAAATGAGCAACGTTTGTTATTTTCACCTTGGTCCCGATTGCAGCAGCTAGTCCAGAGACTATCGGGACCAGATCCGGGCAGCGTTTCATATTGAACACCAGAGGTCCAAGTGAGACTTCCTTTTTCTTTGGCTCGACCAAGACTGAGCCTTGAGATCTTGAGATATTTGCTCCAAACTTGCGCGAGATATCAAGAAAGGTTGCATCTGGCTGGGGAAGCCTGATGTCAACTCCCAAGAGATGGAGCTTGCCCTTGCAGGCGAGTGTCGCAGCAATGAGCGAGGCTGCTGAGCTCATGTCTCCTGGGATTTTGAAACTATTTGCCTTCGCCTTCTGATTTCCCTTGACTCGAAATCTCCATTTGGCGGCGTCTGCGCTGACTGCAAATCCAAAATGTTTCAGAACGGCAAACGTGGCTTCTATGTAAGGTTCGGAGACTAGTTTCGATGGCATGGCTACTCGGATAGTGGTGTCATTCTCCGCTTTAGTGCAAGCTATCAAAAGCGAAGAGATGAATTGAGAAGAGATCGATCCATCAACAATGCAGTTTCCTCCCTTGATTCCCTTGCCCTCCACTGCGACAGGCAGACAGCCATCCGAATGTTGCGAATAACATTCCACGCCTAATTGTCCCAATGCATCAAGCATTGGTTGCATAGGACGCTTCGAAAGCGAATTATCTCCTGTGATAATTGACCTCCCTCCGTCCTTTGCGAGTGCTGCAAAAGAAATCGCAAACCGCGCCGTCGTTCCAGATCCACCGACGAAGAGTGGTTCGCGAGAACTTGAGATAGTCCCTGATTTTACTTGAATAGTCCCGCCTTCTTGCTTCTCGTCATTCTCCACTTTCATTCCAAGTAAAGTGAGGACTCGAATAGTGGCTGCGATGTCATCAGAAAACTCACTTTCACACCGATAAAGCTTCGACTCACCTTTGCACAGGGATGCAACGAAAAGCGCCCTGTGGAGGTAGCTCTTGCTAGGAGGAAGATGTAGAGAGCCGTAGAAATTCTTCGGGCGCTCTCCACTGATCCTCAGGAATTCTGTTTTGTTCAACTACCAAAAAGCCTCCTCGGTTGCACGACCTCAGTCCTGAGGACATCGATAGGTGATTCAGCTTCCTCCTTCCACCGTTTCTCTATGAAACGCGCCGCTTTGCTTGTTTGACAGAGTGCTGTGATTGCAGGTCCCTTTCCGCTTATCCCCGAGGCGGTTGCTCCTGCATCTATCGCTGAAGAGATTGGTTCAAAGGAATAGCCTAGGGCTGCGCACTGGATGATTGAATTAAGTATCATGGCCTGAGCCACGAGCTCCTGCTTTGCAAATTCGAATGCCTTCAAGCTCTCCGCCTTAAATGAAGAGTATACCTTCGTGTCCACGCTACTTGTGTACTTCCTTTCCTTCTTTGGCACTCTTATCAGAACGATCTTTCCAAGTGATTCTGGGACACGAATCTGCCTGATCAATGTGAATTTCAAATTGTTTGTGAGTACCATACCCCCGAGTAGGCAGCCTGCAGCGTCGTCATACGCGCCGGTGATTGATGCTCCCGAATCCTTGGATGCAAGACAGGAGATCTTGAGAATCTGCGCAGAGTCGAGTTTCTTAGAAAGTACTCCTGCAACAGCCTCAACAGATGCTATCGAGATTGCGCTTGAGCTCTTCAACCCTACTGCTGGAGGTATCTCAGATTTTATTTTAAATGAGATCACCTTGTCCGCAGGGATAGTTGCTCTGAGGAATCTTTCTGTGTACCTTTTGCTTGTTTCAATGAGTCTGTGATGATCTTTGAAACCGCTTTCGATGACAACTCCCCTTCTTGCTTCTCTGTTCAAACCCATTGGAATAGATTTCTTATCAACAAGTGTCGCCGTGATCTTGCATGTGAGATCGATTCCTATAGTCGACCCCTTTCCCGTGGTGAGCGCGTTGACGACAGAAATCGCGGAGTGGCTCTCCCCGATGATTTGCGCAAATGTTCGAGGCAAGACTCTTGTGCTTCCTATTTTCTATTGAGCGCTAATTTCGCTGCTGCCATCATCTCTTTTCTTGGGGCGGTCTTTCCAGTCCAGATCTCAAAAGAGCTTGCGGCCTGCTCTACAAGCATTAGCAATCCATCGGTTGCTTTGAATCCTCTTTGGAGTACAGTTTTGAGAAATGGACCTTGGCTTCTGTATCCTAGGTCGAAGGCTTTCAATCGTTTCTGAGCGAGAGTCAAATCGAGTCTAATAGGAAAGCCCTTTCCTGTCGAGGATGAGGTTGAGTTAATCAGAAGGTCGCAATCTCCGAGCCCAATATGCAAGTTTTCCTCAGTCAGATCTCCAATATCTATTTTCATTTTCGGAAATTGCATCCTAAAGTGATTCGCGAGTGCGCGGGCTCTACTGGCAGTCCTGTTCAGGATGCAAACTGAATCAAATCCAATCTTGCCAAGTGTGTAGACGCATGCCCTCGCAGCGCCTCCTGCTCCGAGTACGATTCCCCTTTGTCCAGAGTCAGGTTTGATGCCCAGGTTTTCGAGGGTTGCCCTAATCCCATCGCAATCGGTATTGAAGCCTCTCAAGATGCCTTTTCTTTGAATTGTCACCGCGTTGACTGCTCCAATGTCTTTTGATCGTTGGTCAATGCTCGAAAGATGCTCAATTATCCATTCCTTGTAGGGAACAGTGACATTGAATCCTATAATGTCATCTGATTCTGAGATCTTTTGTATAGTGCTTTCAAACTTCTTCTCGTCAATATCCAAGAGGTTGTATTCCGCCTGAATTCTAAGCTTCTTGAAAGCGGCGTTTTGAATCTGTGGCGAGATCGAGTAGCCTATTCCCTTTCCTAAGAGGAAGGTCCGCTTGCGATTTATTGTGGATGACCTTGAGTTTGTGTTACGGTTCAATTTGTTTTTGCAGGTCTCTTTGCTATCGCTTCTCTCATGCTCTCAATGTCAAGCTGACCCGATGCAAGTGGCTCTCCGGGTAGTGAGCAGTAACTGAACGGGCCTCCAGCCAATAAGCATTCGATTCTTGACTCCACACCCTTCTCGCCAGTGCAGAAAGCCACGAGCTTCGGCGCCTTTCTTCCTTCAAACACCTTGCTTGAATAGAGGTTCAGAACCTTCTCATTATCCTCTCGAGTATTCGCTTTTGTTACTATCTTTATTGCATAGAGAGATTTCGATCCTAATGGAGCCTGCCAGATTATTTTTCTGAGTTCGGCAAAACTCTTCTTCCCCCCAAGGTCGTGGAATGATGCTATCAATTCCGCATTTGTCTTCTCAATGTCACGTAGAATCTGGGGATTCCTGTTAATTGTCGCAATTTCCACATCGACAAATTTCGGATCTAGTGACAAGAGTCCATTTCTGATCAAGAATGTCCTTGTGCTCTCGAGCATCTTCGGGTTTCCTCCCTCAGATTTTGCACGCAATGTCAAAATCTCGTTTCCTTTGAGGAGCTTTCCCACTTGTTTCAGTTTCTTTCGGTCTAGCTTTTCGATGTGGTCAAGCCGAAGCTCAAGAAGATCAGGCGTAAATTTTCTCGCCAGGTCCATCTTTTCTCTCAGGAGTGGGACGGTTTTGGCAGAGATGGAAACGCAAAGTCTTCTAGAAATCCCACGTCTGCTTTGTCGCTGCATCCTCTGTCTCTTTCGACCTTTCCGCGAAAACCGAACTCGCGTCTATCTAATGGTTTCCCCAAAGTCAAGCGAAATCAGGACTTGTTGAGATAAGCCTGAATGACCTGAGCAAGCTTCTTGCTCACGCTTCCCACTTGTGAAATCTCATCAACGCTTGAATTTTTGATCGCATTGATCGAACCGAAATGAGCAAGGAGGTTGCGCTTCCTTGTCTCTCCAATCCCTTCGATTTCATCAAGGGAAGAGGAGGTGACTTCTCTTCCACGGAGCTTTCTGTGATATGTAATCCCGAACCTGTGTGCTTCGTCCCTGACATGCTGGAGTATGTGCAAGGCCTCGGAATCTCGAGAGAGCTTTATCGGCAATGCCCTTTTGGGAACGAAAACAACCTCTTCCTTCTTTGCAAGAGAAATCGTCGGAATCCCGAATATGCCGTCCTTGTGCATCTCGTCGAGCGCCGCGTTGAGATGTCCCTTTCCACCATCGATCACAACGAGATCAGGTGGTTCAGAACTCTTTTTGCCTTCGCCAATCTCTGGTTCGACCAATTTCCTGAACCTCCTTCCTATCATCTCGGCCATCATAGCATAGTCGTCTATTCCTTGCACAGTTTTAATCTTGAATTTCCTGTACTCACTCTTCATCGGAAAGCCGTCAACAAACACGGTCATGGCTCCGACGGCTTCTTTACCGTGGATGTTTGAAATGTCAAAGCACTCTATCCTTCGTGGGATCTTCCCAAGTTCGATCACTTCCTTGAGATCCTTTAGCCCCCTCAATCGTTCCCTCTTTTGCACTTCACCCTTTGACTCCTCCTCTGCGAGAACAAGCTGCGCGTTCTCCTGCGCAAGTTTTAGCAATTCCCTGTTCTCTTGACTCTTGGAATCGTTGGAAATTTTCATGCGCCTGCCGGAGCTGTTGAGTAGCAGTTCGATTTCGCTCGAATCTTCAAGTGGAATCGGAAACACAAGTTCTTCAGGAAGCTGGGAGATTCGAGCACGCGCGGAGCTGTAATGTTGCTTTACGAATGCTGAGAGTATTTCAGAATCCTTGGTGGATGGACTTGCACCTTCTATGATAAATTTCTCTCTTCCTATAACCTTGCCTTCTCTTATCTGGAATATTATCACCGCAGTCGTTTCGCCCCTTCGCGCCACGGTGATAATGTCCTTCTCTCTCTGATTTAGAAACACAATCCGCTGTCTCAGGGCTGTCGTTTCAAGTGACTTAATGTCATTCCTTATCTTGCTCGCTTTTTCAAACTCTTGAGCTTTTGATGCCTTCCACATCTCGCTGTACATTTCCTTGCTCAGCTGCACGAGCTTTCCTTCAAGGAACATTTCGAATTTTTTCACATCAGAGTCGTACTCCTGCTTTGTCACGGCGAAGATGCAAGGCGCTTTGCAAAGTCCGAGGTTGTAGTCAAGACACGATTTGAACTCCTTAACCCCGTCGAGCGGAAGAGTGCATGAGCGCAACGGAAAGAGTCGTCTGAGGTATTTGACGGATCTCTTCGCGGCACGGACATTTCCATATGGCCCAAAATATCTTGAACCATCATCAATGATCTGACGCGTTACGAAAACTCTTGGATAGAGCTCCTCGGTCACCTTGATGTATGGATAGCTCTTGTCATCCTTGAGCCTGATGTTGTACCGCGGTTTGTGTCTCTTGATCAGGACGTTTTCCAAAATCAAGGCTTCTATCGGAGTCTGAGTGGCGATGTAGTCCGCACTTTTGATCTGATCTTTGAGGGCCTGACCAATCGGATCATCAGGCCTTGGGTGCAGGTGCGCCGCAGCCCTTGATCTGATACTAGTTGCCTTTCCGACATAGACTGGGACATCCTTGTCGTTTTTGAGAATGTAGACGCCGGGTTTCGGTGGTAATTTATCAAAGCTATCAGCTGGGATTGAGACTACTTGCTGAGATGATAGACTCAAAGCAGGTCAGCCCTTTTTGGCAAGCGCTTCCATCGCGATCTTCTCAGCGCTCGAGATTCTGCGCTCTCTCGCCTTTGCGAGTATGCCTTTCAAGTACTGACCTGTATAGGAATCAACATATGTCGAAACTCTTTCAGGGGTTCCTTCAGCGACTATCAAGCCTCCTCGCTCCCCTCCCTCAGGGCCTAAGTCTATTATCCAGTCAGCGGTTTTGATCACATCCAAATTGTGCTCGATCACAACAACGCTGTTGCCAGCATCTGTTAGCCTTCCAAGAACTTCCAGGAGTTTCTTTATGTCTTCGAAATGGAGGCCTGTTGTTGGTTCATCCAGAAGATAGAGCGTCTTGCCTGTTGCTCTCTTTGAAAGTTCGCTCGCGAGCTTCACTCTTTGCGCTTCTCCTCCAGAGAGGGTTGTAGCGGATTGCCCCAATTCAATATATCCTAGGCCTACATCGTTCAGCGTTGAAAGCTTCCTTTTGACCCTTGGAATATTCTCGAAGAAGCCAAGAGCCTCCTCGACAGTCATCTCCAAGACTTCCGAGATGTTCTTTCCTTTGTACCTGATCTCAAGAGTTTCCCTGTTGTACCTCTTGCCCTTGCAGACTTCACAGGGAACGTAAACATCTGGAAGGAAATGCATCTCAAGCCTAATGATTCCGTCACCTTCGCAGGCCTCGCACCTGCCTCCCCTTACGTTGAAGCTGAACCTCCCAGCCTTGTATCCCCGTGCAATTGATTCGGGGAGCTTTGTGAAAAGGTCCCTTACGTCGGTAAAGAGGCCGACGTAAGTTGCGGGATTGGATCTGGGAGTCCGCCCTATAGGCGATTGGTCGATGATTATCGCCTTGTCGATATTTTCTATTCCAATTATTGAGTCATGTGCACCGGGCTTTTCTCTTGCTCCATAGAGTTTCTGCGCGAGAGATCGATAAAGAATGTCGTTGACAAGAGAGCTCTTTCCAGAGCCAGAAACGCCAGTGATGCAGGCGAACACTCCGAGCGGGAACTTGATATCGATATTCTTGAGGTTGTTTTCTTTAGCACCCTTCACCACGAGGTACTTGCCGGCAGGAGTGCGCCTCTTGGATGGAACTTGAATCTCTCTCTTACCCGATAGATACTGTCCAGTGATCGAATTTGGGTTTGCCATTAT
>DAIDAB010000002.1:18950-26492 GCA_027310845.1 bacterium
GACTTCTCCTCCGTGTATGCCTGCTCCCGGCCCGAGATCCACGACAAAGTCTGATTCGAGTATGGTCTCCTCATCATGCTCTACGACAAGCACGGTGTTGCCTAGATCCCTGAGTGCCTTCAGTGTCGCGATTAACTTTCTATTGTCTCTCTGGTGAAGCCCAATACTTGGTTCGTCAAGGATATAGAGCACCCCGACGAGGCTTGAGCCAATCTGGGTCGCAAGTTGTATCCTCTGGGCCTCGCCTCCCGAGAGGCTCGCCGCGGCCCGATCAAGCGTCAGGTAGTCAAGACCGACGTTCATCAAGAATTTCAGACGCGAGTTGATCTCCTTCAAGATCTGGGCAGCGATAAGGCTCTCCTTCTCGGTCAGCTCAAGTCTTGAAAAAAATTGAATCGCCTGCCGGATCGAGAGATTCGAGATCTGCGAAATTGATTTTTCACCAACCGTCACAGCTAGAATTTCTGGCTTGTATCTCTCTCCATTGCACGATGGGCATCTCTGGTTGGTCAGGAATTTGGAGTACCACTCTTTCATAAAGTCCGATTCGGTTTCAAAATAGCGCCTCTCAAGCTGGGGAATCATTCCCTCAAAGTCTCTCTCGTAATACCACTGCCTATCTCGGCTGTTGTACATCTGCGGGGTTTGCCTTCCAGTCTTTGTTCCGTAAAGCAGGATGTTCAGGTGTTCTTTCTTGAGCTTGTTTATCGGTGTGTCCAAACTGAATCCGTATCTTCTCCCAGCACGCTCAAGCTGATGCATTGACCAGGAATCACTTTCCGAGACGGTGACTATCGCCCCATCTCGCACTGATTTCGTGCGGTCAGGAATGATAAGGTCAGGATCCATATTCAGGAGATAGCCAAGCCCAAGGCACTTTTTACACGCACCGAAGGGGCTGTTGAAAGAAAACATCCTGGGAGAAAGTTCTTCGAGGGAAAACCCGCACGTAGGGCAGGCCATCGCCTCGCTCAGGACGAGCTCATTGTTCATGTCAGTGAGGTCTACAGCAATCGTTCCCTTTGAGAAATTCAGCGCAGTTTGAATCGAATCAGCAAGCCTCTTCTGGATGCCCTGCTTTATGATGAGCCTATCGACGATCGCCTCTATCGTGTGCTTTTTGTTCTTGTCGAGCTTTATCTCTTCGTCCTGATCAAGCTCGTGGACACGCTTGTCGACTCTGACTCTTGAGTATCCTTCGGTCTTTAGATTCTTGATAATGTCCTTATGCTCGCCTTTTTGCGCCTTGATCACTGGCGCGAGAATTTGGATCTTTGTGCCTTCCTTGAGCTTCATTATCTGATCAACCATCTGTTCAACTGTCTGCTTCTCAATCACCCTCCTGCAATTAGGACAGTGTGGGATGCCAATCCTTGCAAACATGAGCCGAAGGTAATCGTGTATCTCTGTTACAGTCGCGACGGTGGATCTCGGATTTTTCGCTGCGCTTCGCTGTTCGATTGAAATTGCGGGAGAGAGTCCTTCGATGTAATCGACATCTGGCTTGTCCATCTGGCCAAGAAACTGCCTTGCGTAGGCTGAGAGCGACTCGATATAGCGCCTCTGCCCCTCGGCGTAGATGGTATCGAAGGCAAGAGATGATTTTCCGGATCCAGAGATGCCTGTGAGGACAACAAACTTGTCTCTTGGTATCTCAAGGCTGATGTTTTTGAGATTGTGCTGTCTTGCTCCTTTGATGACTATCCTATCCTTTGGTTTATTGACTGTATAGTCCAGCTCGTCAATAGGTTGTCGTCTGGGCTCTTGCAAAAGTCTTGGTCTCCATGAAGTGAAAATTCTTGTTGGCGGCGATCTATAAGACTCCGATCTAGAATGAATTAACTGTTTACCCGACAGGTTTGCATGGACTGATTCTCAGGTATGGGTATAGAGAGAATCAGTCTGGTTGGCGAAGTCGCTTTATCTGAAGAGAAGGGTAGGTATGGCCGAATCGAGGAAATAAGACTGAAATCAGATCATAATTGCTTCTGAAATGCCGTTGAAATGTGGATCTCCAGCCGCCACCTTTGCTGATGAAACCTTTGCCGTTGCTAAAATGATAGAATCTGCCATCTTCCAGTCTTTCTTTTTCTTCTTATTCTGATAATTGATATGACCGGGTAAGGGCGCAATTTTGCGGTCAGCATGTATTAGTGTTGTCTTTGTTGTTATGGACTTGAGGTCAAGCTCAAAGTATTCCCATTTTTCCCTGAGATATTTCTCCTGTAATTCAGCCAACGATAGGGCCGAGGTCGCGGCCGATCCTTTCTCAATAAATTCGCGCGCTCTTTCTCCTGAGGACGTGCCTCGGAAGTATTCGATCCAGGCATAGGAATCAATTACCGATTCATAATTGGTGGACATGAGTCTCGTCAGATTTGGTGAATCGTTTCATTTTCGGATGATCGCCAAACATCGATTCTGGGACATTCTTTGCCTTATCAATGAGTTTCCTTATTGTCTCACCAGCACTCTTGGTTTTGTACTTTTGTTTTATTTCTTCAAGAAGTTTCGCGGTGGTTCGCTTTACTTCGAAAGTGATGGACATTATAGTCCATAGTCCTATGGTTTAATTACGGATATCGAGTGGGAGCATTAAGTACCTCCCAAATCACTTCCGACAGACTCGACAAACAATTATTGAAGAACGATTGTCGTAAAAAATGTGTTTCACAAAGTAGTCGTTCATCGCCGACTCGGAAGTACTGCAAATCAATTCTTTTAGATCAGAAGAACTCTATCCAGTTTCCATCTGGATCTTTCAGATAGTATATTCCTTTCACACCGTTCTTATCTTTTGGAATAAGCGCCGGAGCTGCGCCCTTTGCTACCAATCTCTTGAACGTTGAAGCTGGGTCTTGTACTTTGAAACCAATGTGATCAAGCCCCTCTCCGGCTTCATACGGAGTCGCAAATGCAGAGTCGCTAGGGTACCAGTTCAGCTCCAATCTCTCGTGTGATCGCGGATCTTCCAATAGCATCCACCTTCCGCCGTGGTGCATTTTTCCTTCTCTGAGTTTCTTGAGACCAAGCAACTCTGTGTAGAATCTGGCCGATCTCTCGAGTTCAGTAACTCTTATACCAAAATATCTGAGAACCATATCATCTTCGGAATATTGCAGAATTATTTAAGCGCAAGACCACCCTTTGACGGTTCTTCAACATTGGGAGAAGGTTGGTTCTCCAACACAAAGTTGATATTGGATCTGCCGAAATGATAACTTCGCGCTGATCCTAGAAAAAGGAATCTAAATGAAATCGCTGGAACTTTTCGATCTTACAGGCAAGATCGCTCTGATAACAGGAGGTGGAAGAGGGCTTGGGAAGATAATGGCACAGGCACTCTCCGAAGCGGGTGCAAATATCGCGATTGGGTCAAGAGATGAGGGATCATGCGCTGCGACGGCGAAAGAAATCAGCGCTACGACGGGACGAACAGCCATATCTGGTAAGCTGGACGTGTCAGAGAAGAATAGTGTCGATGCGTTTGTGAGGTCGGTCGTTGATAAATTCGGATCTGTTGATGTATTGGTAAATGATAGTGGAGCCACATGGGGGGCTCCGTTTGAGGAGATGCCACTTGAAAAGTGGGACAAGGTTGTCAAAGTCAATCTCACGGGCACTTTCCTTGTGTGCCAGGCAGTCGTGCCTTTGATGAAGCGTAAGAGATGGGGCAGGATCATCAATATGTCATCGGTCGCAGGTCTGTTAGGGGTGCCAGAGTTCATGCAAGCTGTAGGATACTCGGCAACCAAGGGCGGCATAGTGGCGCTCACAAAAGAATTGGCTGTGAAGCTGGCACGTTATGGCATAGTGGTGAATGCGATAGCTCCTGGGTTCTTCCCAACTAAGATGACAAAAGGACTTACAGATGTGTTTGGGGAGCAAATCAAAAAGTCGTTGCCGATGGGGAGGATGGGAGAGGAGAATGATCTCAAAGGAGTGACAGTGTTCCTAGCTTCCGAGGCGTCAAGATACGTCACAGGCCAGGTCATACCAGTAGATGGCGGGCACACGGCTTGGTAGTGAGATGCTACAAAAACAAACAAGACATCTTGCTTGAATGGTAGCCTTGTAAAGAGGCTAAACGCCTTTCGTCAAGAATTTAAGAAACTCTGCTCTCATTTTCGGAATGGAGTAGGAACGATTGGCGCCCGATTATCAACTGACCATAGATAAATTGCTTCTTCAAACGATTCATCGCAAAAGCAGGTCCGAAATTGTGTACGGAAAGACCAGGTACACATGGGTCGATTTCTACTCAAGAATTCAAAGACTTGCTTCAGGACTCGAGGGCATGGGTGTCAAGAAGGGCTCCAAGGTTGCTGTCGTTGATTTCGACACAAACAGGTACCTCGAGGCCTACTACGCGATTCCAATGATGGGAGCTATGCTACACACTGTGAACATAAGGCTCCCACCAGATCACATAGCCTACACAATGGCGCACGCAGAAGATGACTATGTCATGCTCCGCGACGACTTTGTCCCCATGGCGACAAAGATTGCTTCAAGCGTAAAGTCGATGAAGGGAGTCGTAACAATGAGTGACACAGGCTCTGCCCCCTCTCTTCCGATGATGAATGTAAAATTTTACGATGACTTGCTTTCACAGTCGAGCGCTCACTACGAGTTTCCAGACCTTGACGAGAACACGCCCGCAACAATCTTCTATACGTCAGGAACCACAGGGATGCCAAAGGGTGTCTGGTTCACTCACCGGCAGATCGTGCTCCACACTCTGGGCTCCCAGATTGGGTTTGCAGGTTCGGCACCAAAGAACAGGCTCGATCCAAAAGATGTCGTCTTGCCTCTAGTTCCTTTCTTCCACGTCCACTGTTGGGGAATACCGTACGGTGTCGGGTTGAACGGCCAGAAGTTAGTCCTTGCCGGGAGGTACGACCCAACCACTATCTTGGAACTCATCTCGCGCGAAAAGGTAACGTTCTCGGATATGGTTCCAACTGTACTCAACATGATACTTAGCCAACCGACGTTGGAGAAGTACTCGGATGCGCTCTCGAGATGGAAGATTGTGATAGGTGGAGCAGCTTTCCCGAGGGAGCTTGCAATTAGGGCGATGAAATTCGGCATAAAGGTGATGTCAGGGTACGGCCTCTCCGAGACAGCCCCAGTTCTGTCACTTGCAAATCCGACTGAAAGGCATATGCTACTGAACGACGAAGAACTTCTGGACACCGTGTTGCTAAAGACTGGCCTACCTGTTCCCCTTGTGCAGATTAGGGTCGTCGACCCTGAGATGAAGGATGTCCCTCGAGATAACAGGTCGGCTGGAGAAATTGTCGTCCGCGGGCCGTGGTTCACGAGGGAGTACTACAAAGATGAGGAGAAAACTCGTGAACTCTGGGCTGGAGGATGGCTGCACACTGGAGACATGGCGGTATTAGACGATGAGGGATACCTAACAATAGTTGACAGAATGAAGGATGCCATCAAGACTGGTGGAGAGTGGATTCCTTCAATAATTCTCGAGGACATCTTGATGCGTCATCCAGCGGTATCAGAGGCTGCCGTAATTGGCGCCAAGGACACGAAATGGGGAGAGAGGCCCATTGCAATACTTTCCATGAGGCAGGGCCAAATGACCAATGACGAGGGTTTGAGGATCCATCTGCAGAAATTCATAGAAGATGGAAAGATTCTGAAGTTCTGGATACCCGATCGCTTTGTGATTATGAACGAACCGCTCCCAAAGACAAGCACCGGGAAGATAGATAAGAAACCCCTCAGGGAGAAATACTCAACCATCCTAGCTCCGATATGAAACACCCCTTTCATCCACTTGGTTGGCAGAGTCCAGTTTGCCTTTGTGCTTGACTAGCTTCAGTAGTAAGTTTCCCAGTGGCGGGGGTTCGTTGCCACACGGTCAGACAACTAGTATAACGGCATACGTATTAGGGCGGTCGCATTCCCCCTATTATGACAACGCCTGGAGCTAACGCCCTGTGAATAAGAAGGTTAGTGATCTTCAAGCAGTTTTGAAAGGCTGGAGCTAACAATCGATGATCTTCCAATAAGCACTCTCGTGCTCATCTTCCAGCGAATTACAAGTTTTGCCTTTTTTTGGTCAACACCAATTTCACTTCTCACTCGTGCCAGGCCTTCTTACAATGAGAGTGAGCGATGACACGCCAATCACGACGACGGTATCTCCCTTTGATATCTTGCCAACGGCATCACTAGCAAGTTTAGCGTTCCATATTACTCCGTCTATTGATACCTCTCCGCCGTCAACCATCATTAGATCGGAGGAAGCAACACCACGCTTTCCTACAAGCGCTTCTGGTCCAGTCAACGGCTTCTTGAAGACCGCCCAGCCAATCCACCAGAGGTAGAGACCTATCACTATTGCTGCAGCGATCACAACTACGGCGATCAAGATCGGGTCAACCCCGTTAAGCTGAATGACAGGGAGAGTCGCTATTACATTCGTCATAGCATGAGCAGTTCCAAAACTATCGAACAAGTTTACTTGTAGACATGCCCTTTGCAGTATTTGAGGAGTTTGCTTTCAAGAACTTGAACTTTGAACAGCTGTCCGAATAGATACCCGCCAGGTCCTAACAGGCCAAAAAATCAAAGCAAGGCCTATTGCAATGAATGCAAGAGCGATCACTATTCCAAGGAATTCCACTATGAATATGATTAGTTTGACCACAAGATCCCTGAGCAGATAGAGAAGCAAAAGACCAACGACAATCAAGACTCCCCCAAGAAGGACCTGCGACCGCACTAGACATACCTCTATGATCTGATAAACTCGTTACGACGTCAACTTTCTGGCGTGTAGATTCTCATTTGCGAAGTTTGCAGCCTCGCATTGCCCTTCTATCAGCAAGAAAGATCGCAATCAGGATCAGAGGGATGCTGATCAGAACTATCAAGGACTGGACATTGATCAAAGTCGTGAAATAGAGTGAAGAAATGCCAGTGGTTAGAGCAATTGCTCCGGGCAACGGGCCGCAGCAAACCATAGCAGAAAGTACAGTTACGCTTGCAGTCCATACGCTGCCGAAGAATCCAGCTCCATTTGGAATTCCTGATTTGCTCTTTGGCATTGGATTGATCTTCAATAAGATTTCTAGGAGCAAGACCATGCCAAAGAGGCTGAGGAGTATTACCAGAGCATTCCCGTAATCTAGGACACCTGGAATTAGCTCGTAATACAGGAGTTTTTCAAACGGTATGTTGGCTCCGCCTAGGGTGCTTATTCCCGAAACAACCTCGCCGGCGACATAAGCTAAGAATCCAGCGATTCCGATATAGAGAGGAGGTAGGAGTAATTTCTTCCTGGATCCAAGATCGTATTTTTCAATAAAATAATATGCGGCCGCTACTTCAATAGCAACAATCAGAAAAGCCGAGATGTAACTTGCAAGGTAATCGACTTGAGCATCGATTAGTGAGATTGAATATTCCTGTTGATTGAGAAAGGCCCAATCAAATATTCCTCCGACAAGGATACTGACAATCGTGAGGACCGCCGCGATTAGCGCGCCATGGTAAATCAGCCGTCCGTTT
>DAIDAB010000030.1 GCA_027310845.1 bacterium
GCTTAGGCGTATGACGTATCCAACCGAATCTGATTGGAGGGCAGGATACTCGATATCATCCACGAGAATTTTTGTATCCTGAGGATCTCTTTGCGCAAGGCTCTGAAGCGTGGCCCAGGCGTAATCCGTTGGGTTCAACTGAATTTCACTTTTTCCTTGCTGCATTCCTTCTTGTCAAGTGCAGATCAGAATTCATTTGAATCGAAATCTGAATCTGAATTGTCAGAAAATGGGCTTGAAAATCCACCATTGTACGAATCATCCCTTTTAGGCGCTTGGGATGGTTCTCTTCGTACTGGTTCTTGTTGTACCTCTTCTTTCGATTCCTCAACCTTGACTTCTTGGCGAACAGCAGAAGGCGACGAAGGACTTGTATTCGGATTGGAGAAGACCATGTGGACGATTCTTCGCACAGTGTCTTGGATCTCTTCACTGTCAGATGTCATCGAAATGATTGTCTCTTCCGCCGCTTGCTCTGGATTTACGCCGTCGGCGACGAGCATTGCCCAGTTAATGAGATCCCCTACTGAAGGTCCATAAGGAACCTCGCTAGCTTTGTACTGCCTCCGGAGCTCTGCTCCGACCCTGACAATTCCGCTCGCTATAACTTTCGAGACTCTGCCTTTCCTTTCCACCAGCGCTACTTCGTCGGGAGAGATCTTGTTTCCAACACTCAGATAATCGAAGTCAACCCACACCGACATCCTTCTTCTGAAAGCTGCGTTGAGCGGCTTTGTTCCCGCGAATTCGGCGGAATAGGGGTTCATACTGATGACCACGTAACCTGAGGGATTCCTCGGGATTATCTCGTTGTCCTTCTCAGTGAGAACGAGGTGACCTCTTGTATCAAGAACCGGATTTAGACGCGTCGCAACGTCCTGTTTCATCATGTTTGCTTCGTCGAGATATAGGACCCCGCCGTTTCGACACCACGAAACGATCTGTCCATCTATCCAGTTTTCTTTTCCGAGTCCGACGTACCTTCCAAAAAGATCGTAAGAAGAGGTCTGTAGACCACAGTTTATTTCCCACATCGGGAGACCTGCGAGCTCAGCGACGAGATACACGATGTGCGTCTTTCCGGTACCTGAAGGTCCGACGAGTGCGCACTGCTTGAAATGGAAAAGAGCCCGCATTATTCTCGCCACATAGTTCTCTCCTCTGTCAATGTACTCGGGGGTTCCGTGCGGGATCAAGGCTCTGAATTTCTCCGGGAAAATTGCGCCTTGAACCAAATCATAATTTTGAATATCATATTTTTGGAAGAGCTCTGGTCTCTCGGCGAGCTTTGTGCGCAGCATTGTGATGCTAAGGTTTATGCCATGACCTTTGGCCGTGAGAACTTGCCTCTCTTTTTGGCGCATCATGTTGGACGAAGGATCTCTTGAAGGCATAATTTTCCCTAGGAAAGTCTCAGTACATGTATTAATTGCAGGTAAAGTTCTTTAGTGGTTGTGGACGCCGAATCCATAATCGCGCTCCACAAGTCTTTAGATTCATGGAGGGCCAATCCCTACTGCGGCCGCAATGGTAGAGACGATGGATAGGTAGGAATCCCAGAGCGAGTGTTTGGCAAGAAATCGAAATATCAGGAAGATAACTGTCTATGTCACAGGAATCATCAAACATTGCCACAACTATAACTAGTGTAGCGGCTGAACGCACGGACGAGCGCGCAGACTCAAACACTCCTGTGATCTTTGGTCTCGATGTCAACATCGAAGAACTCGAGAGAAAAGGCGATTCTGTCAAGGTGAAATTCCACATCGCGATGGAATCGGATCCTGCAATAGTTAGATTTGCAATCGAGGGAACGGCGACCGCAACTGGGGACAGCGACACTATTGAGGCAAGCCTCAACCCCGACTCCGAAACTAATGTTCCGCCGATTTTCACAAAGATCTACCAACAGGCTTATGCCGTAATTTTCCTTCTTGCCGGAACTTTGAATGTGCCTTACCCATCACCTGCGCTTCTCCGCAGCCCGCGCGTTCAGACTGCGGTTGCTGGGCAGATCGAAGAGTAAGTCAACAAGTCTTTCTTCTTGCGGTCTTTTTGAAACTCGTGATAGCGTTGCTCTTCCAGTGATGTCGCAAACAAAGTCCTACAGACCTAGGGACTAAATTATTCCAAAGGCGTATGCGAACACTATCAGCCCTGTTCCGATGGTTATTGCGACGAAAAGCAGGGTGGATGTCACGGGATTTGGCTCGTGACTAGCCTTCAACTTGTCCATCTACCTACTCTTGAACTACCGGCGCCTGCTTGACAGGTCCCTGGAAGCTTTTTGGGTATAAGGTAAGTTCTATTTCAGGCCTGTTTGGGTAGCGCTCGTCGCTTGGCTTCTTTGGCAGGTCAATCTCGAGGTTGCGTGGAGCAGGTGCGTTCTGGATAGGCTTTGCTTTTGAGGCGACCGGGCCGACCTTCCTGAGCTCCTTCGTTACACGCTCGAGCATGTTCACTCTCGCGGTCATCTTCTCCCTCTTTACTGAGACGTGGTTCTTTACTTGAGGGATAACCTGCTGGATGATGTTTACTAGCGTCTCTGTCTGGAGGCTTTCAATCGGCTTTGAAACTACATTTTCCTTCCTCACAAGGCAAACTGTCCCCTGAGGAGTAAGAACAATATCAGTTACGGAACCGTCGCCCTTCATGACGCCTCTTGGGTCAATATGGAATGAAGTGTTAAGAGGTTCGATCAAACGCTTTAGATAAGAAATCGTCTCGGTCGCATACTGTCTTTCGAGTTCTGAGAGCTCACTTATTTGAGCAGCTTCTTCCTTGAGCAAACCTATTGAGGATACAATATCTTCCATGCGGTCGGGAATGTCATTTTCGCTCTCGTCGCGTTGGTCAAACTTCGCTTTGGCTTCAGTCGTCATAACCTATCACACTACACAATGAATGGTCTGGCTATTTAGGCATAATAGGTGTCTTTCTCAAGGGAGCGGAGTAACGATTTTGGATAATGGCAAGATTGCTTGGCCTTCAAGGGCTAAAGGGAACCGATGAATGTTCCCGCAACCACAACCGTGACGAGGCTTATAATGACAAGCATCGTAGCGTGCTTAAAGCCATCAGCGACGCTTCCCTCACCCATCTTCCCTGCCACAATGCCCATGAACCAAGACTGGAAGATCGAGCCTGTAAGCAGAATACCTGTTAGCTGTGATGCGAGCTGCTGGCTCGGAAGCCCTGCTCCCTGTCCTAGAGTTGCACCTGGTGCGACACCAAGTGTTGAAGGGCTGATTCCGGGGACGGCAATAAAGAAGGAAATCATTGCGGTCGTGACAACGACGAGAATTGCGCCAATGTATGGGATGATGACATATGGGCGGATCTCCGACTTTCTTGCCTTCTCAAGCTGGTCGTTTTTTTCAGTAAAGTCAGCAAGGCTGATGAACATGCCCGCTGAACCTCCTCCGACGTCCACTACTTCGAGCAGAAGAAATGCCATTGCACGAGTGATCCAGCTCCTCACCTTCTTTGAAAAATTCACAAGCACGCTTCTGATTGGGGTTCCCCAGCTCAGCTGGGTGGCTATCGCCCTCACGTGTTCAGAGAGTCCGCCATAATTTCTTCCAGCAAGCTGCTCTATTGTCTTCTCCGGAGCAAGTCCAGTTTTCCGCACTTCTGAAATATCGCGCAAAAAGTTTGCAAGCTTTCCCTCAACTGCCTTCTTTTGCTTTGTGTATATCATGTTGAGGATCATCGCTGGGGAGCTGACTAGGGCAAGTCCGATTCCAAGCTTAAGGTATTCTGGTAGTCCTGCTATAGGCAGGAAGAACATAATTGCAGCGATAGGCGAGCAAGCAAGGAAAACCCAATAGGGCAGTTCATAGTTGAATGGCTCCCTGACCTGAATACTATTTAGGACAACTATGAATACAAGTGAAATCACCGGAATGAAAACTCCGGAGAACATGATAATCATTGTCGGGTCGACTGTGGTCGCACTGCTTGACATCAAGTTCTGTGTAGCAAAGAGAACAGTAAAAGAGACACCCATGACGGCTGTCGCGATGATATAGGCTTCAGCCAATGTTCCAATAAATTCTGAGCTTGACTTTACCTTGCTTTCCCTGTACGCGAAGATTTCCTTGACCTTATTTTCAAGGTAGCTCACAACGTTTCCGCCAGAGTTCAATACTGCGACGTAACCTCCGATAAAATCTGAGAACATTCTATTTGGGGCGTAGCGGGCGGCTTTTTCAAGGGCCGAAATTGCATCCATTCCAAATATCTCGATGTCTAATAGAATGCGGCTTGCCTCTTTGGCAGCTGCGGGGAAGATTGATCCAGCTTTTGAGATACGCTTCATGGTCGTCATAGGCGAGATTCCTCCACCGGCGAGGACCGTGATGTACCCTACGAGGTACGGAAGTTCATTCTCAAGCGCCTGAGCCCTTGAAGAGGCGCTTATCTTTGGGAGAGAGATTCCTATTACAAAAGGAAAAGGAAGAATGAATGGAAGGAAGACAGAAAATAAGCCGAGCCCCATGCCTATCAACACAATCACGCCCACCACAATTGCGGGGACACACATCAATGTGGCAAAGAGGGAGATCGCGACTATTCCCTGGGGGGAAATGTTGAGGTTTGACTTCATGATATCCTCCCTCAGGTTTGGCATTTCGGTTATGATCTTCTTCGCTGGGCGCCCCATTAGTCGGAGGGAGAGTTTCAGGAACTTGTCCGAGAAGGTAGTCTTTGCCTTTTCCTGCTTCGGCCTCTGGCCGGCCTTTTTCTTTTTCTTTGCAAGGTTCACCTTTTGTTGTGGAGGGACGAGCACTTGCTTAGCTCCTCCTTTCTTCCCGGGCGAACCAAATCTGAACTTCAAGGCTTTGAGAAACCCACTCTATACTACTTGTATCCCAGCAAAGGCTTCTTGTCTTCAGAACTTTCTTCTGTTACGACTGTGGGCACACTCTCTTCTCCCTGCTTTGAAATGCTCTCCTGTCTGATTCTCTGGAGGACGCTTTCCGGATCGTTGTGGTATTGGGAGAATATCGTGCTGAGCTCAATGTAGTTGCGGATGTTTTTTGACCTGAGCCACTGTAGAACCATGATGCGGTTGTTGATTTCTTGCAAGACTTCATGCATTGTCTTTCCCCGGTCCGTCGCGAATTTGCGCAGTTTCAAGCTCTTGTCAACCGTGTTTGTGAATTCATCTTTTATTGGATCCCATGAAAAGATCCTGAGATTCTTGTTGGCGTCGAAAATCTCTTCAAGTGCAATCAAGCGCCTAACCACTTTGGGGTTGTCAGGGTCCGCAGGATTTGGAATAGCAACTCGCCTGACGGAGAACACTAGGTCAAGGAAGCTGATATATGATGGAGCAACATCCATTGGCTTTGACGTCAGTCTCTGAATCGCAGACTTTGCGTCCTCGGCGTGTAAAGTGGAAATGCCACCGTGTCCTGTGGATATTGCTTGGAATAGGGCGTATGCCTCTTCACCTCTAACCTCTCCGAGGACGATGATATCAGGACGCATTCTCATGGCGACCTTGACTAGATTGAAAAGAGAAATCTCTCCAATGCTTTCCTCGGAGAGTCCATAACTGAGCCTTGAGACAAGTGGAGCCCAGTTGGTGTGATGGATGTTGATTTCTTGGACTTCCTCAATCGTGACGATCTTGGAGTTGGGATTCACCATTGAAAGAAGAGCGTTGAGGAAAGTTGTCTTTCCTGACGCTGTTGCCCCCACAACAGTTGCTGTGGCCCTGTTTTCTATTAGGAGCCAGGAATATGCAGCGATGACATAATCGATCACTCCAAAGTTAATTAGGTCAATAATTGAAATCGGATCCTGCCTAAACTTCCTTATGGTCATGGTGGAGCCTTCTGGAGAGACTTCTTTCCTGAATGTCGCTGCGAGTCTGTGCCTTCCGGGAAGTGTGGCATCGACTATCGGAAAAGCTGTACTCACGTGTTTTCCTGACATGTGGACTAGTCTCACGATCGAGTCGTCGAGTTTATCCGCATTGGGAAACCTCAAGTTTGTCTCCAAGCTTTCGTACTTTCTGTGGTACACATAGACCGGTCTGCTTGTTCCATCGACGGAGATATCTTCAATGCTCGCATCTCTCATCAAGGGGTCGATTGCACCAAAACCCACCATGTCTCTTTCGGCGAAATAGAGGATCTTTGCCCAGGATACTGTTGTGTTCTTTTTCTGTGTCAGTTGGTACCTGTCTGCGATAAGCTGAGCTTGCTGCTCGAAATACTTCTTTGGATCAACATCCTCTCTTGGCGCCTTTAGCTCAATCTGGAGCGTAGAGATGATGGTTGAGTATAGTTGCTTTTCGGCTTCGGAGAGTTCAAGCTCGTCAACAAAATAATAGGGCAGTCTCTTGTCAGGGTCTTCGGCGATCACAGCGTAAGCAAATGGAGGAGATAGTGGGTATCTTTCGATCACTCTAAAATTCTTCGGAACCGGAGCTCCAATCATCGGCCCTTCGATTGGTGCGATAGACTTTGGATCTTTCTTTACCTTGATCGGCTTTGCCTGCTTTTTCTTGTGCGGTTCCTCATCACTTTGTGGCTTTGCCTTGGAACCCTTTTTTCCAAAGTTGAGTTTAAAATTGATTTTCAAGACTCGCTCACTCGATTTTCAAAATAGGTTGCGTGAAGCATTCGCAGTTGACAAAGTACGGCAAAAGACCAAAATGTTCACTAGGAGCTCTAGGCATCCGAACAAAACTGTGCCAAGGCTAAATTAATGGTTGCGAACTTCGAGGCCTTACGCGGAAAATGGATTGCGGATCTGGATACGAGCTTCTACAGGTCCCTGAACGTGAGTGTTTTGCAAAAGCTACAAAGTCGGTATATAGAACTTCGTGCAATCGACTCTGCGATATCAAATGCATTCAAAGCGGACTATGCTTGTAGCGCTGGCACTTCTAGTGCTACTACTGCCTTTCGGAACAGGCATTGCAGCCGCTGATTCAGGGCAATCGAACCAAACCCAGCCGGTAGCACTCTCACTGACGGGAGGAGTTACTAACGCTGGAACCCAGACATATGAACTGCGCGGAGGACAACTGTCCGTCGGGATCGTGAATGGGAGTATAATTAATCCCGTGACTTCGACGCTCCGCTACTCCATGTACTCTGTTGTCCAAGGTCTGAACACTTGGGGCATCTCGCACCTTATGCTGAGAGAACAAACAATTCGAGGACAGAATGTGTATGTCAGAGCATGGACTTTCATCAACTATGCACTTCCAGCCGCAGAGCTACCATTTGGTTGCAGCACAGCCTGCACAAGTGAGATTCCGGCAATGTTTGTCGGTGGAAGTGTTATCACAATGTCGATCGGTGGAGTCACACAAACAGTCCAACTGCCAGTGGGAATAGAATCAGCATACCTCAATCCATTTGGAGGAAACCTACTAATATCCTCACTCGATTCAACAACTAATCCAACAATCTCACTGATCGCCAATTACACTGTGGGCAACATATACTGGCAAGGAGTACAAATGGCTGGTTTAGGAGCCAGCACATTCGGCGCCGGTGAATCAGGCAACTTTGCAATGAATGTAAATTCAGCAGAGAACCTATTTTCGGGCGTTGAATACGACCATGGGACAATCGCCCTAACAGGTGTTGGTCCTAACGGACAAAACATCCAAGGAACATTCCATGGAATATCAGTGGTTCCAACAAAGGGAGAATTCCCATGCCCATATAGTCCTACAGGCCCTAACTTCCCACCTGGGACTTGCATGATGACTGGTCTCAATTCGACTGGTAGCATGAACCTCTTCAGTGGAAACTATCACATCGTAGGAGCATACCACACAGTGTGGAACATCCCCTCAGTGACTTTCACCAGCACTGTGAGCGGAACCGCATATCCACTAGTCCATGACAACGGACACAACTCCCAAATGGAAAACAATTACGACGACTAGGATGGCTGGTCTGGAGAACCAGACCGCTTCCTCTCTTTTTTCTTCTTTAGAGCAATTTAACCCTTGTTTTCTCACGCAGTCTCGTATTCCTGCGTGGGTTCTGTCTCAGGAACGTCAGGGAACTTTTCCTTCATCGTTTGCATGACGGCGTAGCTTGCCTCTGCCAGAATATTTTCTGCGTCTGAGCTTGTGGGTTCAAAGTTGATCTGGTTTGGAGAACTTAGAGAACCCGACTCGGACAAGAGGTTTGCAAGGAGACTTGAGATCTCTCCGATCTCTCCTTCGGCCTCAGGGATGACGCTAGAGAGGTTTGCCTGGACGCCCTTGATCGCGCTCACAGCGGGAGATAGAGTGACTGCGAGATCTCCCAGGTCTTTCACTGTCTCAAGGCGGAGGCCGATCTGCTCGAATGCGAGCCTTGCCTGAGTCACCATCTTATTCATCTTGCGAATTTCTGAAAGCTCATTTGCAAGCATCCTCGCTCTATGGGACTCATGAGACTGTATCGAGTGGACGACGCCGTTAAGCAGCAAAGTGTCTTTCTGGGTCAGCTTGGATGATATCTGGCCTAGTCTCTGCGAGTAACCTTGGATCTGGGAGGAAGCTCTCTGGAGGTCCATCTTGCTTACGCGTTCCGGCTTTACAACATTCCTAATCTTGTTTCGCACCCCTTCTTGATCCGATTTTTGCCACTTTGAAAGAAACTTGACCATACCCATCACTACAGCGAGGTGGCAATCAAGTTCGGAAAACATACGTTAAGGAGGCAAGTTAACAAAAATTTACCGCAGAAGAAAATTAATCTGATGGCAGAAGAGTTTCATTGAGAAGAGGCTCGAGGCAGTTTTCAGATCCACTTCCTTTTTGGAAGTTGATCCTGTTCATGGATTTTGACTCCACGACTTTGCCGTTTTAGTAAAGCAAGGCGTGTTTTGTTTGGCAGTTCTGTTGCCTTTTGATATATAACAGGCAACGTGATCTCGATTTGAAAGCGAAAGGACTTGACGCTCAAATCAATTGAAGTCACGGTTGATTATAGACCGTGCATGAATTGCGTTCGCCATGCAAAGTATCCAGAGATACCTGCCGTCACGGCTCACGAAACTGTGGATGGCATGAGCGAGTGCAAGATTTGTCACTTTAGACATTAAGACTAGTTGTGAAGAATCTTCACGCCAGTCAACAGGAGCATGTGCACTCTTTTCTGAAAGTGCTTCTCACAGTCGCTATACATCACGCGAGCTTTCCTCGGCCTCCTCGCATGGAGTTTCTGGCACGTCTTGCACAGCGAGGGATTGTAACTTCCTTCAGACATCAGGTTGATTTCGCTGAAGCGTTTTCCAAAAGACATAGATCTCAGATCCTAATCAGTGATCTGGCTTCGTATTAAATCCCACGGAAACCTTCTTAAAAATATCCAGGGTTGATGTATATCGAAAATGAGAGCATGTCTTTTCTAGGGCAAAGATGCTCACAGATAGAGAGCAGCTCCTAATCAGTGCTACACAATCCCTAATTTACTATACCACATCTTTGTGACAGACGGGAGACCATGGAATCGACACTTCCCGATGCTACCGGAGAATTTTATCCGAACAACATAGGCCTGCTAGCTCCTGGTGGAGCAAGTGACTATGAGATGCTCATAGTGGGAGATAACGGCAAGGGTGAGGGCCAGCCCAAAGTGCTCGAGGTCCTGATCAACCATGGAGCTAAACTCGTTTCCATCATGAGCTATCTTGATGCGCCTAGGTCTACGTTCACAATGGCTATCTGCGCGGATCTCTCAAATCTTGATTGTACGATTGACAGCCTCCAGATAAGGCTCAGGAAGCTCAAATTTGTGAATACCGCCCTCATGTCGAGCATGAAGGGCATGCTTTTCAGTTCTCTTCCTTTCCCGCTCACTTTGCTTGACAAGTACCGCATTGTCGCGCTTGGCTCTTCTCGCATGATGGAGCTAGTAAAGCGCCTTGGGGAAGCAATGGGAACTGCAGGAAGGAAGGCTCTCACACAAGAAGGTCGTACCTTCGCGATGGACATTCTGGGAGAACTGCGGAACTCACTGCAGGAGGACTCGAACGAGGTGCTGCTAGAGAATGCGAAGGCTTTGCTCCGTGCAATGGGATGGGGCGCCTTCAACTTTGACATACAAAACAGGATCGGAAAGGTGACTGTGATCTACCCGCCTACTTTCAATGGCGAAGTTGTATCCGGGGTAGACTTTATCGACGGAATCTCTGAGGTGATCATAGAGTTGCTCAACGGCGGAACAAGAATGGCAGTCTACCGCGAGACCTACGACAAGTTCAACCGTACTCTAACGCTTAACCTTGTCGAGAAAGAAGTCGTCAAGAGACTCAAGCAAAAAGTCGGCGAACACAAGACCGAGAGGAAGAGGCTTGAGCTAGACAAGGAGAAGATGGCACTGCGCGAACTTGACAATATGATTGGGTCGCTCGAGAAGATGGAAAAGGTGGCCTCAAAGATCTCTCCAATGGAAGAGATCGAACAAAACGATTTGATTACTCAACAAATCGAAGAATAGTCTCACTGGCCTGCGCGTCCCACGCTGGGTTGTCACCAAGAGGAAAATTCCCAGGCCACGATCGGGCTAGATTTTTAAGAGTGCGGAACTATTCGCACTGTACCAAGTGTCAGTCCTGAATGCAGCCTGAACAAAAAAGCGACTCTGACGTTATCATAAGGATGCTCTATTACTGCACGGAGCCTAGGCACCAGACGCAGATCATGTCTTACTGCGAAATAGATGCGGCGCAGTTCAAGAAGTATGTTCAGCACTGTATGAAAAGGAATCTTGTGAAAATCGAAGTCGATGAGGAAGGATCAGATGAGTACGTCGTGACTGAACACGGCGCCGAAGTCCTTGGCACCGCGGCGGAAATAATGGGTGTCCTCGGCATAGAAAAGGGCGAACTGAAATAAGCGCTGGTGCGCTTGATTTCTTTTTGAAAGCGCGAGGCCAAAATAAATCGTTGTGAAAATTGTCACATTCGTGCGTGATGTGGATTATTTTCGCCTAAGGCTCGAGTCCGTGAGACATCTTCATGTGATAGAGGTACTTTCGCTTGTCTATTGGTTCTAAATTGTCTACCCCCATCGTCTGCTGGACGAACTTGCAGAAAGCGCAAGAGTAGATTCTTGTTCTCATGTCGTGGTCGTATTCCTCTTGGTTCTTGCTCATATCGAAATTCACTTGATTGTACTTTGTGTTTGGTTTCCGGTTGTTGCACCGAATACCAGTAGTATAGTGAGGGTGACAAGTAAGCAATTTTGGCGAAAAACAAAGAACATTATGGCAGAGTTTCCTTTTTTGAGTATCAAAGTTCGATAGTAAAGCAAGACACTCGCATGGCTAGAATCTACGGACAAGATCTCCATACGACTCAGAATCTAGATTCGGAATAAAGCCCTTATTCGTGCTCAAATCAACACGATAAAAATGTGGTAGCCCTCAAGGTTAAACATCTGGAAGGTGGCTGCTGTGATTTCCTCCTGGCAACGTCGTAAGAAGAAAAAATCGAACCTTGAAATGCAGCTAGTCAAAGAATCAGACGAGATGAGCTAATAATATGCTATTATGTGGGATTTTATCGCACATTGGAAAACGGATTGACCTTTCCCCTACTTCGCAGGTTCGTGCCGACTGATATATCGGGCAATATCCAGACCTTTGAGGTGGTCGAGAAGCCGACCATCTGCAGAATACAATGTTTCTCTGAGAAATATTGCTAATGCCACTTATGACACATCATAAATGGTGATGTCGTGCTTCATTGCAAGTTCGACGCAGCTTTCCAAGTCATCCAGAATAGGATGGAGAGATATCTGGTACTTTGACAATGCGGCCCCAGCTCGAATAAGAATTCCAGAGCACATTAAGAAAAGACACAGGAATCAAGGTGAGAGATAGCATGGATGTTAGAATTGAGAGAGAAAAGTTCTAGGAGAGCTCAGATGATTTTGTTATGTGGAATTTGGCAGACTACAGACATCCGGGGCCGGGATACCAGTCTTGACTCCGCAAAGATGATCTCATTTCGCATCGGTCAATTTTTGTTTGGATGAACAGGACCTCAGTGGTCTAATGTATCGGCCAAGTTACTCAGAAAGGATTTCTTGAAAAGAGTGCGCTGATTCTACTCTTCGTCCTGGTACTCAAACCCGCCGCCGCGGATCCTCTTCATGTAAAAGAATCCTCCGCCTGCTCCGCCTGCTGCAATCATGATGATTGCCCAAAGGGGTACTCCAGCGATTGGCATCCCAAGGAATGGAATCCCTAAGACGCTGTTACTAGGTTGTGTTTGGGTCGTGATGGTTGGATTCGGGTTGATCACAGCTATAGTTGAATTTGCACTGAGAGTCTCATACCCTGCCTTTGAAACCTGCGCTATTATCTTGAAACCGCCTGCAACTGATCCAGCCCTATATGTTGCAACAGCAGTGCCCGCTGACTCTGTGAGATTAACTTCATTGGAGAGAGTCCCTCCACTTGCTTGCCAAGCGACTGAAGCGCCTAGAAGTGGCGCACCCTGAGACTCTACGAAGACAGTCGCATTTGCTAGTGCCCCGTACCTTAATGATGACACGAACTGTAGCTGCGCCTCCATAGGCAAGAGAATTGTTGAAACCTCAGTTTGACCTGATTGGAACCCGTTTGAAAATGCGGTCACACTTACAATCCCTGGTGTGTTTGTAGCTGTCAAAGAAACCAATGCAAATGTTGAACCTGGTTGTATTGTTACCTGTGGAGAGACTTGTCCAACGTTTAAGCTTCCTGTGCTTAGCTGTATGGACACCGGAACATCTGTTTTCTCAGGGTTCCCAAAGGAGTTCTGGAGTTGAACGATTAGATTCTCATACGTCTGGCCACTGGCGAGCAGCTGGTTCGGTGTTGCAAACAAAGCGAGGTTTGTCGCAGGCGGGTTAACTAGTGTCAGGTTAGCGTTTCCCGTAGTGTAATTTGACGCCGAAGCTGTTATCTCAGTGATTCCAGGAAGACCCGAGGAGGTAAAGTTTGCACGTACAAAGCTTCGACCGCTGAGAATCGTGACAGTAGATTCAACGTTCCCTACTACACTTGAGGTCAGAGCAAGATTCACGACAGTGTTCACTGGTGCAATAGCGGGACTGCCGGTCGCCTGATTGATTAATCCGACTGTGACAAAGTTGTAAGACTCGCCATCGGAGAGCAGCTCGTTTGAACCACTTTGAACAGAAAGAGCATTAGGAATCAAACCAAATGATGTTAGAGACACTGTGTTAGAAGAGAGTCCTACTGCTTGGGCTGTAATTTCAGCATTTCCCGGTCTGAATGTTGTTGTAATGTTAGTCGATATGTGACTTTGGCCAGCAGGTATTGTAACAGGTAGCGTGCTGACCTGCATTGTAGCATTATCCGACGAACGGGTGTAAACTGTTACTGGAGAAGCGGACGTTGCTGGAGAACATGATGTCGTGCATGATTCAAGTTCTATCACAACTGCCCCAACATACGTGCCATTGTTTGGAAGCAAGATTCCAGGAACAAATGAAACCGACAGGCTGTTTGCAGTAGATCCTGTAATCGTAGTGATCAAGGTCGATCCCTTTTGATAGCCTTGTGCAGAAGCCGTGATGGTAGCATTACCTTGGGTTCCCCCAGCTTTTACAATTACCGTTGCGTATGAGGATCCAGCAGGTATTGTAACAGTAGTACTTTGCGGGTTGGCGACATTCGTATTATCAGAGGTCACGACCACGCTAATAGCAGAAGGTGCAGGGACTGGGGTCTGACTGTTGTTATCTTGCAACTGTATAGAAAGAGTAGTCGATTCGCTTGAGCTAGCCAAGATCACCGGAGGCGCCGCAGAGAGAACTAACTTTGTACCAACGGGTCCGACCGTCGTCATTGAGGCAGAACCGCTATTGAGTCCAGGCGCTGAAGCGCTGATAGTGGTCTGTCCCGCTAGATACGTCGGGGTGAAGGTTGCTTCTCCATAGCTGTTTCCTGCGGGTATGACAACTGAGTTCGGAACTGATCCGTATTGCGAATTAGAGGAAGACAGCGCAACAGTGAGGGAGTTTCCAAGCTCCACAGGATTTCCCAGAGAATCAACGGCCATCACTATTATAGTTCCGCTGAACTTTTCATTTGGTGGAAGTTGCTTGGGACTCAGAAAGAGTTCGATAGATGCAGGCATTCCACCAGCTAAGGTCGTGACGATTTGGGCGCTTGCAGCTCCATAGCCTGCAACAAAAGCGTTCACGGTTGTTTCACCTGGCGATAAAGTTGTGGTAAATGGAGCACTGACAAACAAGCTGCCCGTGGGGAATGTGATGCTAGAAGAAACATTGCCTGCCTGAAGGTTGGTAGAGGACATCGAGATATTCAAGCTAGCCGAAGGAATGTAAGGAAGCCCTGAAGTAGTGTTCTTGAATTCCAAGAATAGTGAAGAATAGGTTCCTCCATCTGCAGGTAGCATCGGAGGAGTCGATATTAAGGTGAGTGTGATATCTGAAGGTTGCGACGCTGCTGACCTAAGAGGGGCATTTGCAGATCCTAGAGAGGGAAGTGCAACAAACAACGAAAGTGCGAAAAGCCCGAGGCACAACAAAATCTTGGGTTTCCGGGTCACACTGTGGCTGCGTTCAGCTGAGCCTGCATTGTATACTCTAGAAGGTAAGTGCAAGAAGTGTTCGGATACCGATTGTTTCGTTTTTTAATAGTCCTTATGGACTTGAACTATGTATTTGGCTTCAGAATTCCAAATTATGAGTCCAGCGGCTCAACAACAAGAGCGCAAGAATAGTTTCCCCGTTCAGTAGATTCTCGCTAGAAGCTTAATTCATAGAAATGAATCTATCGGAATCTGATAGCCAGATCAATCGAGAAATGCTCTTTCATTTTGACTTGCTTTTCACATTGCCTTAAATAAAACAGGTGCACTGTTTTAGTGAATTTGAAGTCTGAGCGCTTCTCAAAATGGAAGGAATCAGTGATCCAAGACTATAACCAAAAGAACGAGCGGGACAAGCGCTGGTTAATGAAACTAAAAGTGGAGACACTCGACAAATATCTCTGGCCGCTGTACGTGGCTTTCATATGCCTCAACTTTCTTGACATTTACTCTACTGCTCTTGCAATGACTAGCGGTTCTACGTTTTATGAGCTAAACCGTTTCGCCGCTTCACTGTTCAAACTGGACTTTGGAGGTTACTTGATTGCAGTCGCTTTGAAATTCATGCCAGCCGTGCCGCTGTTTTATGCAGTATTCTGCAAGGATCCTAAGAATGAGCATCCGATACAAATCAGGACCGTAAAGTACGCAGGACTGATAGCGTTGATCGTGGGTGACATTATCTACTCGTATGTTGTAGGAGTCAACAACATACCGATTCTTCTTTCTGGAGTGTCAAGTGGGGCAGTCAAGTGATTCGGGAGAAGGTCAGATTAAATGAGCCGATGCAAGAATCGTTAGGATGGAATACTTTGGGTATGGCTGTTGGCGTAGAAATTTCTCTGAGAACGATTAAGATTGGCCTAATCGAGTCGAGAAAATCCTTTCTAAAGCAATTGGAGTTTCAATGGACTACGCAAAGGATGAGCCCTAGCGCATAGGCGGCATAGAGCTCAAAGGTTGACTTTCGCGTGAACTACATCATATACATTATGCTAGCGAGAGATGATAGTTGAATGCGGGGCCGGTTTCGGAATCTACGACCCTTGTTGCCTTGAATCCCGAGTCTGAAGCAAATTCCAAGAATTCTTGCTGATCTTTCCAGGCGTCGTGATTGTACTCAATTATCAGATTTCTAATTCGTCGCTCCGCAAGTAACTTTGTGGCTCCTCTGAGAATATATCTTTCTGCCCCCTCGACATCAAGCTTCAAGATGTCAATGGTCTGGTTGGAGAAGATTGAATCTAGCGTGGAGCATTTTCTCATCGAGCGATCTCCTGTCATATTTCTCACAGAAGAGGATACGCCGACATTTGTTGAAATCGATTCCACGAACGGGCATTCGCCTACATAGTCCATGAGACATATCTTGTTTAGCTCTATTATGATTCCAAAGCCGTTAGAAGCAATTGACTTTTCAAAAAAGGAGTTGACCTGTGAATCGGGTTCGAATGAGACCACTTTCTTTGCTCCCTTCTTTGCTGCCAAGAGGCTGAACCAGCCAAGATTTGCCCCGACGTCAACTACTAGTTCATTATATGTTTGGAGCAATTCTAGGAAGAGTCCAGTGGACTTGTCCTCCGAAGAATACCGCTTGTCCCTGTAGATAGTGTATGACCCGCCGTACTTTTCGGGATTCAAGTACATCGTAAAGCCGTATATCGTCTCTACTTGCGGTTCATTCATCTCGGCAAATGCTCTGAACCCCTCGGCTTTTTCCTTGAGTGATATGACTAGGAGTTTTCTGCCACTCAAAGTTCGGTGCTGAAGAGCTTTCAGCGCATAGTACTTT
>DAIDAB010000031.1 GCA_027310845.1 bacterium
GATTTATTGGTATAGGAATCGCGCTATCGTCATACACACGTAGAAGCGCTTCTGAAATGGCCGACCTGATCACCTCAGTTATTCTCCTGACCTTCGGTGGCGCGATGGCGGTGATAGTTGCCGGATTTTATGTTATGATGCACAGAAACCGAAACTCGCCCTTTCGCTCGGACGATTATGCAAATTATGCTCCGCGAACGAGCAAACCAAAATACTATCCAAGAGATGTATTCAGACGAGAAGAGGATAGGTTTCACAAGGCAAACGCAAACAGAAAAGCGGTCGTGGTAGTCGTCTTGCTCTTGGTTTTGCTCGTCAGTGTTGCATTGGCAGGCTTCTTTTTCGACACCCTCGATCTCCTGCTTTTCCTCATCTTGCTTTCGCCTTTTCTCTTCCGACTGCTCAGAGTGCAGAGACGGGAAAACGATGAGGAAAGAAGGCGTGACGACGACAAACGTTCGTCTTCTTAGTTTTGCTTTCAACTAGTGGAATGAACGATAGGGCGCTACAAATCAGGCGAGATCCCCATTTGACGCGTTGTACGATAAGATGTGATAATGAGCAGGGGCTCGTCATTTCAAGCGAAATGGAACAAGAAGCCTGGAAGGCGATCGAAAGATTGATGCCACTGCTCCGCCAAGACAGAACTTTTCTCGAATCACTGTTCTCATGGAAGCAAAAGGCTTCTACTATCGCCTCTGCGAGAGAGACGTACTCATGGCGCGGCGCAATTGATCTGATAAAAGAAAATGATCTTGGGGAGAAATGTGGATCGCTCAAGGAAGATCCAGAGATACTCTTTCTCATGAAGAGCAAGCCGATTATGCTCCGCATGGCGGGAGAGATCACAAACGCATTGATTCATTCCTACAATCTTCAACACCGGATTACTTTTACTCAGAGGGTTTCAGCGGAGCCGTCTTGATTTCCAATGAAGAACCTGTCGACTTTGCAGTTGAAAATGCCGACTTCAACCACCCCTGGGAGCTCCTTGACAGAAACTTCAAGTTCTTTCGGATGGTCGACTTCGCCGAATTGTGCATCAAGGATCACGTTGCCCGATTCGGTGTAGTATGGATATCCTTTGTCAAGCTTCCGCAAAGCAGGCTTTGAATTGAACTCTCTTTCAAGCTTCTCTTGTACGGATTCCAGAGCGAATTGAACAACCTCTATTGGAACAGACCTGCTGAGCTTCCTTACAACTTTGGAGCTATCAACCAGTATGAACACCCGCCTCGAAGATGAGAGAATTATCTTCTCCCTGAGAAGCTGCCCTCCTCCACCCTTAATCATCGCACGACTCTTTGTAGCTATCTGATCAGCCCCGTCAACCGCGAGGTCCAGGATCTTGGGGCAATGCGCGCTGTCCGGATGAAACTTGAGCTTGTTCTCTCTTGCCAGCATCCAGGCCTGCATCGAGGATGGGACAATCAGGACATTGAGATTATTCTTTTTGATGCGATCTCCAAGCGCTCTTGCAAATCTCGCGACTGTGGATCCGCTCCCCAGACCAAGGACCTCTCCGTCCCTGACTTGCTTAGCCGCCTTTTGCGCAACTGCGATGAGCGCCTTTTCAAGGCTAGAATCTGAGGAACTCAACTTTCGATGTCCAGCTTTTCTAATCTGTCGAGGGCTTCAAGCAGTTCCTTTTGCAGTTGATCCACCTCAGCATCGTTTGTCTTTTTCCCTTGAGAGACTCGCCCATTATGCGATCTGACTTCATCCACTACTGCTTCAGGCGTTTTCTCGCGGGTCTCGTTGAAAGATTCTGTGAAATGCGAGCCATTGTTAGATTCTGCCTGCACAAGATCAGAAATATCTGGGATGCGCGGCTTTTCCTCTTTCTTTGGGGAAACAGGCGCAGTCTTTGGCGGAGCTGGTTTCGTTATCTCGGTCAGCAGCGGCCCGGCGTTGAGTCTTGTACTTTCTATTCTCTTCTCGATCGCGTCCATCTTCTGGGTAACAAGATTCAGAAGCTGCTCCCTCAGCGTTTCAAGATCTCCCACTTCAATAAAGGCGTCAATCTTCTCTATCTTCTCATTCAGAGCCTTGAGCTCCTCCCTGTACTTGAGACCCAAGATTTCTCGCTCTTCCCTTGTTATCTCATGTGCTGCTTCGGCTTCGTAAAGCCTTGTCAGTGCAGCTGAAACTAGATCTTTCTCTAGGAGCAGTGTGCGCATCTCACGTTTCGTCTTTTCAAGCTGGGGTTTCGGTATGAGCCTCTGAATTATTTTATCTTCAATGCCTCCGAAATTTGCATGCGTTTCAGCGGCTTGGGGCACTGCTGAGTTGTCTTCGCTTTTCGTTCTTCTTGAGTAGAGATATACGCTCAGTGAGCCCACTGCAGCTCCTAGCGCCACGCCCCCTGTGGCCAGCGCTATTTCGCTAAGCGACAAAAAGCCAGTCCCTCGGCCTATTTCAGCCGCGGTAGCGAGTACTCCAAGAGTACCTTCTCATCTTCGGAGAGGCTCCAAATCCACAGCTGGCGCATTCCTTTCTTCTGACGTGGTACGAGTGGTGACCGCAACGTCTGCATCTCATATGGGTCCGCTTCCGGCCCATTTTTCCCATTGACGAAGTTCCTCTCAAAGCACTCTCAACTCAAATTCTTTCGTTTCTTGTGTGCGAATCATGCCATTTGCAGGTCATGGATTTCCTCGGGGCGGCGAGATTATCACCACATTGTCACCCCTAACGACAATTGTTCCGAGGGCATTTGTCTTTCCCTCATCAAGTATCTCTTCGGACTGCTCGAGCAAGAGGTTCATGTGCTGGTCAAATCCTTGGAGGTTTCCTCTTATCACCTTACCGCCTTTAAGCTTGATCAGTACCACCTTGCCAACACTTTCGTCAAGCACTCTTACTGCCATATCTTGAGACAAGAAAGATCCCTAAACCCGCGTTATGTAGCTAACCGCGCAAATTCACTTCCTATCAAGTCTTATTAAGCGTTCTCCGTATGCAATTGCTTGGCCTCATCCCAAAAGGAGATCCCCGAGTCTTGAGAACTTACAACCTTTCAAAGAGCAACCGGGAAGAAGTGGTCGCAAAGATCAGGGAACTGAGTCCTGATGTTCAGCTCAAGCTAAAAGATCTAAAGATAGCTGAACTCGACGAACAGGATCTTGCCATTATTTTCGAGCCGGAGGAAAGGCTCTATCTCGGCAGAAAGAAAGGCACGATCTACTTTCCATTGCTCAAAGATGAGATGATGCTCCCCGCGATGCCATTCGCCATCGTCGACATGGGAGCGGTAAAGTTCGTCGTAAATGGAGCGAATGTGATGCGACCAGGGATAGTCTCATTCACTGGCGATTTCAAGAAAGGAGACATTGTCGTGGTGCGAGAGGCAAGCCACCAGAAAGCGATAGCTGTAGGAAGGGCAATCGATGCGCGCTCCATACTCGAACCAATGAAGAAGGGGCCCGCAGTCGAAAACCTGCACTGGGTAGGAGATAAGTTCTGGGAGGCCTTGAAGTCAGTCTAGACTAGAGTAGGACTTAACAACGGTTTTTAAGAAGGATCCTCAGAACTTATAGAAAGCAGGCACTCTAGAATTGGCGACATCTGGAAGAGGGAACCAAGAAGCTGAAACAGTCCAGCCTGCGCCATCGATCTTGCTCAAGGCGTTTCCTCTCCGAAGCCAAGAAGAGATCACTCGTATAAAGGAAGATGTCAAGAACAACACGATTGTCATCTTGAAAATCACTCCCCTTGCGCAGAGAAGCGTCGAAGAGCTAAAGACTACAATAGAGCAGCTGACCGAATTCACGACCTCCTTCGGAGGAGACATTGCGAGACTCGGCGAGGAAAGAATAGTCATCACACCACCCGGAGTGAAGATTTGGAGAGGAGAGAGAGCGCCCTCCCCGCAGAGTTCTTCTGTACAGGCCTAGCACAGAGGATTACTAGATCTAACTAAACTCATACTTTGCAATGAATTTTGATGCCTTCTAGAATGAACGCCCTGATCCAGCCCTTATTTCAGCTTCTGAAAAAGGAGAACGTCATAAGTAGAAGTGAAAGCAATGGCTTTGGACTTTCATCCTATTCATGGTCGAACCCCCCATCCACCTTTTCACACTGGTGTACATTGTGATCTTCCTTAAGCAACAAGTATCCAAAAAGAAACAAATGATTATTCAATTCTAGCAAATGATTCATTCGAATTATTGTCGCTTGGTTCTTGCTTTAAAACAAGAGTGAGCAAAAGAAGGGTAGTTGCGAGCGAATAAGTAGAAATGCAAGAGAGTATATATTTTGGCTTCGCCAACGCGCACCAGAATCCCGTAAGACCTTCACGAGCCAATTGGTTGCGAGCTATATCACAAGGATGAGAACAAAATACATTGCGGGGCTTGCCATAGGCATTGCGCTGATCGTTGGCGCTGCCGCATTCTCTCAATTGTTGCCTGCGACAAATCAGACAAATGTCGCACCGGGAGCGTCATCGATTGGCAAAACTCCTGCGGTGTCGACAAACACCAATGTCACATCCGCCACAAGCTCGGCAAATACTTCTACCATCACGTACTCCTGGAGGACGCTCACCGGTTCTAGCTATTCTGTGATTTTTCAAGTTGGGGTTTCGTGCGTTGGGGAGAAAGCCACCTGCGTAGTTGATTTCGTATACGGCTGGACAAACTCCACAGGTGGTCCGTGTGGAATACCCTGCCAAACCAATAGCACTGGTTACCAAATTGACAACGGAACTAGTTTCAATCAAACCTTCACAGTTAAGCCAGTATCTTCAGGACTTGGACAGTGTTGGAACCTCACTTGGTCTTTCTCGTTCCACAGTTACTACATGTACGAAGGCAATCCCCAATACAATTCCACTCTATACATTCAAACATTCCACGCCCAACTCTCTAACGGCACGAGTCTACCCTTCGACACAGTTGTGATTCCAGACATGGGGTCTGGAAATTCAACAGATATTGGCGGTCAATATTCATCCTGCTGAGGGCAGAGTCCCTTCAGTCTGAAGCAAATTGGTTTGTCTTCGCAGGGCAAGGTATCCCGGAAGTAATGTCAGAAGCAGTATCGCCATCCATGGCGTTGCAACCCTTGGTATCATCAATATTGCAATGCTAATCGCTTCAAATATTATGCCAGACCTCCTTGAGCCCATGAAAGGAATCGCAAACGGAGTGATGGATGCAAAATAATACTTGTAGACTCCCCTACCATAGAGTCCAAAGAAAATTAACAATGCCGCCATGCAAAACAAAAGTGTGCTTCTCCCAGTAGGTTTTGCCTTTGATAACAGCAGATAGCCAATCAGTGTTACATAGGCAAACACAAACAAATAATTTAGATACTGATACGAGATCACCGCAATGTTCTGAAGGTTTGTGAAGCTCACAAGTCCAAGGAAAGTCGTAAGCCTAGTAGGCTCTGAGAGGGGATAGCCAAATGTCGTCGGGTATCCAGCCGATGTCCCAGGAGGATATCCCAAGATAGGGAGCTGGAGTGAGTAAAAGTAGTTCTGCGGCTCTGTAATGAGATAGGGCAGAGAAAGGAGAACGAGAAAGCCAGCATAAGTTAGGACAAAAAACAGAATCTTTTTCGCCGGCTGGCTACCCTTTATCATGAGAACGAGCAATATGGGCGCGACGAGGACCGCAGTCTGCTTCAACCCCGTCGCAATAGCAAGCAAGAACGCTGAAAAGTACCACTCTTTCTTGAGGAAATAGTATATCGCAACCATCATGAAAAAGGTCGTTGGGCCTGGATTGAGCCACATCAGATCATTGTAAAACAGATTAATTGGGTTCACTGCCCAAATCATGGCAACGGCAAAAGCGAGCTTCGAGTTGTTCTCGAAAAGGAACTCTTTTCCTATCTTGAATATTGGTATCACAGTGAGAATGTCAAAGGCGACAAGTGGCACAGCCCCAAACCACGCAAGATTCACTTCGGAGAAAAGCGTGATCAAATAGAGAAAGAGCGGCGGATAGTTGTAGACGATTGTACCAAGTTGGTATGCGTCGTTGCCTTTGAGGAAGGGTACAACGAGATCCTTGATGTAGAGGTCGCGGTAGTCGGTGTATGCTTCAATGTGAGGCCATTGATTTAGTCCGAACATCGGAGCGTTGGCGCCACCAACTAGGGCTGTCCTCGTCAAAAAGAAGCCCATCAACGTGACGCCGATAGTGAAAATCGCGACCTTGAAAATGAAAGTGTAGAAGATCGCTCGCCCGAGGCCGTAATCGCCAAAGAAAAACTTGCGAAGCTGCAATCCCATAACGTCGAGTTGGGAGAAGCGATTGCGTTTTAAAGATACTTCGCAATCAATTCATGGGAAAATGCCATTCGGATCTGATTACACTGCCCAGTGGCTCGTAATCTCGGGACTACTCGCTCTCTCTGTTATTGTGTCAGGACTTGCGATTTTTGCGCTTGGAAAAGAACCAAAGTGATAGCATAGTTTACACTAGGTTGCGAAAGTTCAACTCTTCCTACGTCCTTTGGCACTGTAGAGTTTCACCCACTGATCGAGCGGCATGAAGGGAGCACTTATTCTAAGGTTCCTTCGAATGAGCGCGAAATGAGGGTCAGTAGTGTAAAGCGTGTCAACCCCTCCTTTGATTGCTGTAGCAAGAATAACGGAGTCTGCAAGAGCTAGCCACCTGCCATCAGGGCTTCGCTCTGTTGATCTTATCTTTGCTGACAACTTTCCGATTTCATCGTCGACATTGAATACGCGGATTCCCAGTTTCTCGAGCTCCAAAGATAGTTTCTCTCCAGCTTCGGCCTCATGCGTTCGCTCAAAGGGAGTGTATAATTCAGAGAGTTGAATTGCGCTGATTATGGCTCTCTGTTTGCCACTTTGAACTTCATCAAGAAGCTTTCCGCATTTTTCCCAACCCGGATCTTCGAACATGACACCAAGGAATATGTTGGTGTCTATCAGAATCAAAGTTCTTCTTCGTCCTCCTATCTCATCTTGCGAACCAGCTCCGTGGCTTCGAGCCCCAGCTTTCTCCTAGTTCTCTTGCCAATTCCTCGCAGTGCGGCAGAAGGAACTGCAGACAATCTCAGTACAACTCTATCCTGCTCTACTTCTTCCTCCAAGACATCTCCTGGTTTTATTCCGAGTTTGTCTCGCACTTCCTTGTGCAATGTGATTTGACCCTTCTTCGAGACTTTGGTCACTGACATGAATTGGTAGTGTAAAGCAAAAGATATACGCTTTACTGCGAAGTTGAGTAAAGCGTGATATCGAAGTAAAGGCGAGAACGCTCAATAAAACGAAGGGAAAGGACATCGAGGCAATTTGGGTTGCAATAACGTCGAATTTCAAAATCGTGAAATTTGATGCAGAAGATTCTAAAGATGTCGGCCTCATTCACGTCAGCATGAAATTTCCATCTTCGAGTTTTGGTTTAGCTGAGGCTTTTGTTCTTGCCGCTGCGTGAAAGTTGGAAGGAAGAGTCATCCCAGGCGATCCCGACTTCAGGAACATCGCTGGCGCCGTAAGCCTTTATTGAGGAATATTTTCGCATGGCTGGACTATTGGTTTCAACTATACATTTTATGCGCCGTTGACAACAAATAAATGTGCGAGGGAAAACTCGAGAAAGTCAAGAGCTTCTGATTCCTTTTGTTTGGACTCTCAACAGTCTTGCAGTTTCCCAATGATCCCGTTGCCCTGACCGAATGGTTCCTGTTCTCGGTCGCAATTGTGGTCATTGTAACTCTAGTCTACGTCTACGTACTCAACAGGACTCCGGTTCCTCAGGGACTCACTGTCGCAAAGATAGAGCAGGCACAAGCCGACTCACAAAAGAAATTGGATCCACATACATCGCTTCAACAGGCCTCGCAGACACTCCAATCCGGCGATCTGAAAGGCGCAGTGGAAAGCAGCGTGAGGGCGGTGAGTATTGCATTGAGCAATCTCCTCGTGAGTTCCGGAACCCCGGATCTCTCAGCAATGAGCATAAGTGACATGGCTTACCTAGTGCAAACAAAAGCAAAGTCCGCCCCCCAGATAGCCCAGCCAGTTTACCAACTCAACACATTGAGGCTCAAAGCTGTACAAAACCAACCAGTAGACCAGCAGGAAGCTGCGTGGGCTGTCTCCCTTGCTAACTGGCTTGTGAATCAGACCGAAACAGAGCAGGTAAAGTTCTAAGGCTCGATGACGAAGGTCTTCTTATCGCGAATGGCCCGCTCCGTCTGCTTTAGAATATCATCGAAGGACTGACCAAGAACTTCGCATTTGAGGTCTATCTTGATCTTTTTCACACGTTCGGAGAGCATGATCGAATCAGGCGAGTCAAGTATCAGGACGGTCTCCCCGTGGAAATCCTTGGGTATTAAGATTGCCCTAGTCGACTTTAGAAACTTTACGAACATTCTGGCGGTCATGTACGGGTTTGTCACTTCTCCCAGATTCAGCCGCACTGTCATCTCAAGAAACACTTCAACGTCAAGAACAATGAAAAAGCAATAGAAATGGGTTTATCGGGTAACAAACAAGGAGATTCTGTTGCCACTTCACCTTGAAAAGAAAGCAATCCGTGCGCTAGGCGTAGCTGAGAGCTTCTCGCCGAAAGACAAGTTCTCAACGCTTGCTGGAGTCGTGATGCGAAGCGATCTCGTGATTGACGGGTTTGTCTTGGGAAAGACAAAGGTCTCAGGATCAGACGCGACTTTATCCATCTCGCGCCTTTACACAAAGCTCGGGCGAAACGACGTAAACGCGATTCTCCTTTCCGGGAGCATTCTCAGCCTTTACAACCTGATTGATGTTGATGCACTTTACGAAGAACTTCGAGTTCCAATCGTTGCACTGACATTCAGAAGGTCCCAGTCAGATCTCAAGAGAAACATTGAGAGGCGTTTTCCTCCAAGGACAGCTTTTGCAAAGATCAAAATCCTTGAAAAACTTGGAAAGCCAACCAGTCTTGTCCTCGCAACGGGCTATCCAATATTTATAAGATGTGCCGGGATAACTGAGAAAGATTCCTTGAGATTGCTAGAGAGGTTCACCCTTCAGGGAGCAATACCCGAACCGGTCAGGGTCGCAAGACTCTTTGCAAAGACCGTTACTTCATTTACGAAATAGGAAAACCCGATTCCTCCAAGTATTGCCGATGTTGTAGATGTGATTGTCGAACTCGTGCTAGCCGCTTGAGTGGTGTGCGTTGTCAGACCAGCAGGAGCGGGTTTTACTATGATTGTTCCAATCATGTTTGGGTGATACTTGCAGTAGTATCCGTAAGTGCCTGCCACAGTAAATGTAAAATTGAGAGTATCCCCAGGCGTCCCTTTCGATAGAATATTGTTATACGCCGTGGGTTGGCTCCAAGAATAGAAAGCAGGGTCGATACTTTGATCAGTCGAGTTTGCCGTGACCGTGTGCTCTGCCGCATCATCATTCGTCCAGACAACAGTTGAATTGTAGCCTAGATATACGGTCGCGACGTTCGGAAAGTAAGTCAGAGCTCTCGCAGCTGATGGGGCGCCAGGCAAGATTGTAACATTGCCAAAGTATGGAGTTACTTGCACAGAGGATGTAGTGGAAGTTGTGTTTGACGCAACTGATGGATAGTAGACTATTTGATAATATCCTAAAAGCGCGGCGGCGATGATCAGAATGACAATAATTGCAGGGCCCATTCCACGTACTGCGCGTGGTGTGGTTGGGGTTTGCGGAATCGAGTTCATAGAAAAAAAATCGCGCCAGACAGGAAGCGATCTGAATTCTTCATTTAAGGATTTTTCGATCAATGTTAGCTCTATCTCATTCTCAACCCTTAAATACGATCGGTCGAAGCGCTGATTTTCGGGTCGTCCTGACTGTTGTCTAGTCCTGAAGACGAAAAGAAGAAAACTCAGGCACAACAGCAAAAGCAGGAAGATAGTACTACTGCAACTCAGCCCGAGGAAAAGACCCAACCTCCTTCCACTTCACAATCAGTACCTTCCGCTCCAATTTCAAAGCCAGTCACTTCTACTTCAGTTGCAAAGCCAGTTACTTCCACGCCGATCGGCAGGCCGACCACTTCGCCTGTTAGTGCCGCCGTAGCAAAGCCTGCCTCTACTCTTACCAATCCTCCCATAAAGCCTACAGTACCGCAAAAACCGCAGGAGTCAAAGCAGGATATTTCTCGGCGGAACTTTTTGAAACTCGTCGCAATTGCGGGCGGAGTGATCATGGTGGGCTCATTTGGGCAACTTTTCCCTTTTCTTCAAGGCTCTGTCGGTCAGGCAAGTGCAACTACCCAAGTAATACAAGACATCAGTACTGGAGCCCCAATCAAAACTAGTGACATACCGGTTAACGGTTTCAAGATTTTCATCTGGCCCAGGACTGGGAATCCAGCAGTCGACGCAGACAGTTTCAGGCAGTGCGTCGTGATACATCTCCCTCCTGGTTTGACTGCGCCGTCGAGTGTTTCAGCTGTCGACCCTGCAACAAATGACATTTTCATCGCATTCAGTAGAGTCTGTGTGCATCTATGGTGTCTATGGAACTACATTGCAGCAGATAAGAGGATGGAGTGCCCGTGTCATGGAAGCCAATACGTTCCCGGCACAGGACAGTACCCAAGCTTCCCACCAGCTACCGACCAGCCCCCAGGCATGGCAGTCGCCGGCCCAGCTTCGCTTCAAACACCGCCTAACAATATGGCTCCGATAGTCAAACTATCAATTGCATCCGATGGAACTATTTCTGCAACTCAGCTTATAGGACAGGTAGGCTGCGGTCAGAAATGCTAGAAAATTAACAAGGAACCAAAGACAGATGTCGCAAACAACAGCTCCCACACAACAGGAAAAACAGCGGATCGGAGTCCGCTACCTCATCAAGAAGTTGTACGACTGGATTGTCGCAGGGCTCGACAGGACCGGTTGGGTTTCCTACAAATTCACTTTTCCAAAAAGATTTGTGAGCCCGCTTCCGTTCTTGGGCTTTCTAACATTCATCTGTTTTCTGATACTGGGAATCACTGGTGCTCTCCTGATGCTATTTTACACGCCCTCCCTTACTTCGTCGTGGCAGAGCGTAGCAGCGATCAACAACACAATCCCGTATGGAGAGATTATCAGAAACATTCACTACCATGCCTCAAACGCGATGATCTTTCTCGCGCTTCTCCACATGTACTACAATTATTTCAGCGGGCGATTCAAAATAAGGAATGAAATTATCTGGGTCACAGGAATAATCTTTGGCACGATCACAGTTCTTGAGGCGTTCACGGGATACGATATCATAGTAAACACTAGGGCAGTTCTAGCGGTGAGCATTGGGGTTTCGTTGAACTACTCCGCTCCTTCCATCGGCCCTCAGCTGGTGCACACCATATTTGGCTATGGCTTTCCCGACTTTATCCTAAGGTTCTATGCTCTGCACATATTCATACTTCCCATAGTCATGGTTATCCTCACCCTCGTTCACTTTCCGAGGTACCTCACGTTTGATCTTCCATTCGTCTCCGCCGTGTTCGGCGCGATCCTACTGGTAGGTGGCATGTACCCAGTGTCTTTAGGAGTGCCTTACGTTGCAACTACCAATCCGCTCACATTCTCAAATGTAGGATACACGCTCCCTGAATGGTACTTGACTAGTCTCTACGCTTTTCTCAGGACTTTCATGCCAAAGTTCATCGCTGGAATATTGCTCCCGACGCTCTTCATTTTGATGTTCTTGGTGATTCCTTTTGTCGACAAGAGCAAGAAATTCTCATGGAAGGATAGGCCATTCTTCACCGCTCTTGGAATCGCAAGCATTGCGCAGATACTTCTCACGACTTACTGGGGCTTTTACATCAATGAGAATGCACTTACACCCACACAAGCGCTGTTTATTGACCCGGTTCAGTTATTCGGCGCTATGATACTGGCCGCTGCGCTGAGCTACGTCGGCACGTATGCATTGCTCAGGAGGATGGCATCCAAGGGCGGAGGTAAAGTCGCAAGAGGAAAGAGGCCCCAACCAGTCACTTTTCTCACTTCAAAGTGGATTACGGGAGTGTTAGTGGCAATGGTTGTGGTCCAAGTGCTTGTGGCCGCGGCTGCGATTTATGCATCCGGAGTGTTTTCCCGATACTATTTCCCGAACCTCGAAATGTTCGATCTTGGCGCAGTCGTGCTGATCTTCGCAGCGATGTATCACATCTACAGGTACAGTAGGCCGCTGACGTAAATTTAGATTTCACTGAACTCTCGATTCCTTGCGAGAAGCTCGAAAACAAAAAAATTCGGGCTCTCTTGGACTTATCGATAAGAGATCAAATAGAAGCGACTTCATATATTTCTACAGCATTGGTAGAGAAATTGCGTACCATAAAAAAAAGAAAGAGTTGAACGTCCTCTCGCCATGTCAGAGAGAACGCATCAGCTCGACTGAGTTGGATTGGTTGTTGTGAGGTTAGTGAGAACCTGCGTGGCTCCAAAGGAACAAGAAGGCAAGCATTAGAATCGAACCAGCCAAACCAGATATCATTGCGCCGACAATGTCTGAGTTTGCGGATCCGAATAGGTATTCCATGCCAAGTACGAATGGTCCTCTTCCGAGGTAGAATATGAATCCCAGCGCGTATCCCAACAGCCAGAATCCAAAGATGACTGGTCCACGACCAATTTGTCCTGCCATGGAGTAAGGAAAAGCCGGTTTTCCTATAGAACAGATGAGTGAACCTTTCTTGACAAAATATGCAAGATTTGATGTTTTTCTTTTGATTAATCCGACCTTAAGGGGTTGAGATCTCTCTCAAGCCTCGACCGCGCACCACTTTCCCTGACCTTCGAAGAATTGCACCTTGTCTACGGGAAGGCTCTTCCTCAACTCCGCAAAAATCCAGTTCGCAATGTTCTCCGAGGTTGGACGTTCAAACCTCTCGTTGAGATCCTTGTGGTCGACATTGGACAAGACGGTCCAGCATTTGTCCTCCATTTCCTTAAAGTCCATTATCATGCCGTCAGGACCCATGTCACCGTGAAGCTCGACGATCACTCTTGCAGTATGACCGTGCTTTACGCCGCACTTTGGATGGCCTGGCAATAAATGGCTGTAATCCACGAAAAATTCCATTCCGAGACCAGTCTTCAACCAAATACCCTCTCAATCTCTGAGACTGCATTGTGCTTATGAATAGATTCGAATGATTCGGCCCTTATCTTGACTTTTCCTTTGAATCCAAGATTCTTTGTCTGGCGGAAGCAGTCTCTTGCAACGTCCTCAATGAATTTTGGATTCTTGAACATCTCCTCGACCACGGAGGCCTCATCCACTGTTTTGAGAACAGTATAAGTTGGTGAGCTGAAACTGCGCTCGCAGATTTCTATAAGCTCATCAAGTACGATATTCTCTTTGACCGAAGTCTCAATTGCGAGACTGATCTCGGCCCTTTGCACATGCGCCTTCCCATGAGTTGTCTCAAGACTGTGTGGGCAGAGAGTATTGCCGATTGCACGCACCTGGAGGTTCTTGAAATACGAGCCATTATCTGAAATGATCTTCACCGCTACATCATAGTGCTCGTCCGTTGGTTTGTTTGTCACAGGGGTATGCCTTCGTAGTAAGAGAGTAGTGCGCATCGTAATCTCTCCTTTTTTGTATTTGTGACGTTTCTGGAGCTCATCCAGAATGTCCATGCCCAATCTTTCAAAGCTATCTTTGGGAACTCTTGAGCCCTTTGATATCATTTCGTTTATCGATTCGACGAGCCTCGACATGTGGATTCCCTTGCGAGCGTCGTCAAGATCGATGTACAGGTCAATATCGGCAGTGAAACAAGCTTCACCGCTCGGGCTACAAAGTCTGAGTCCGGTGCGGAGACCTGCAATCCCAACGCGGTCGATTGTCTCTTTGACCTTTGGAAGCCTGTCCTGTGTGTCGAGCTGTTGTTTGAGCATCTTCACATCTACCAACGTGGTCTAAAAACAAGAGATTTCTGGGTAAAAAAAGGGTTCTGCTACAACTCAGGCCCGATTAAGCCGGCGGTTTTCAGTAATAATATGCCTCGAACGGAGGTTTCAGGTATCTTGAGATGAACTCCCATGCGGCTTCGGGAGTTTCGAAATACTTCCATTGTTCTTTCTGGCCTGGAACATAGTCCTTGGCCACCTTGTCAAGTACTCTTTCCTTGATCGTAACACATGTCTTATCGTCGCACTTCGTGACGAAAAAGAACGCGCCGTTTTCATATCCTGCAACATCTGCGACAAATCGCAGTCCCTCATCGAGATCAAGGCCCCACAACAGCGTTTTTAATTCCTTCACCTGGGTAATCTTCCTCTCGTTGTACGAAGAACCGGAGTTCTTCTTTCTCTCGGACTTCAAGACTGAGCTAGAACGCTCCTGTGCATTTCTTTAGACCGTCATCCGAGGCGAGAAAGACTAATAATTACTTTCCCGTTTATTTTTATGCCTATACATTCCGCAAGTCCTTGTACTTGGGAGTGGAGAAGAAGCTCGGCCCATGGTCCTGTGTTACTCTATCTCACGCGTAAACAAAACAAGAGCAGGATAGCTGTCTAGCAGAAGACAAGTTTTCATTGGTCTAGGATTGGTAATTTCAATTGCTTATCTTCAATACTTTGAGCCGGGCCAAGGACACAATCCAATCCAAAGAAGGGAACATTTTCAAAATGTTCATCTGTGGTCCAACAGTACAAGATAACATCCACCTCGGTCATGCGAAGACATACATCGCGTTTGACGTTCTAGCGCGATGGTTGCTCAAGAGCGGCCACAAGGTTTTCTTCGTTATGAACATCACAGACATTGATGACAAGATTTTCGAACGCGCCAAAAAAGAAAATGTTCAGCATACACAGATATCAAATAGATTCTTCAATGATTTTCTAAAGGACATTGAAGCTCTGAACGTCGTCACGATAAGCAAGATTGAACGCGTCTCCGACTATGTGAAGGAAGCTATCGACCTTATTCAGATAATGGTCTCTTCGGGGAAGGCATACGCCTTGGAAGGCAATTGCTACTTTGACACTTCGAAAGCAGATCATTTTGGAAAGCTCTCACACCAGAGCGATTTTCAGCTGCGCCTTAAACAGATCGACGCAGCTCCTGGAAAGCGAAATTCAGTGGACTTTTTGTTGTGGAGGAAAATGTCCGAGACGAGCGAAGGGGTCTTGGAATGTGCGCTCGGAACTGGGAGGCCTGGTTGGCATATCGAAGACTCCGCAATCGCATTTTCGCAATTCGGCGGGCCTTATGAACTGCATGGAGGCGCAACTGAACTGATCTTTCCTCATCATGAAGCAGAACTCGCGCAGGACGAAGCAGTTTCAGGTGAGATTCCTTTTGTTTCGATCTGGATGCACACTGGACTCCTTTTGAAGGACGGAGAAAAAATGAGCAAGAGCCTAGGAAATATGATCACAATCAAGGAAGCCTTGAAATCTCACTCTGCGGATGCGATAAGATACTATTTTCTGAAGCATCATTACAGGGAAAGCTTCAACGTCAGCCTCGAAGAATTGAAGAGTGCAAATAAAGAGTTGGATGTTATAGTGGAAGCTTCGAAGCTGCTTCCCAAGAGAGGTCGGGCAGCCAAAGAATTGAAATCCCTCTTGGAGAAAGAGACATTTCGCAAGTTTGCTCATGCTATGGACGACGACCTCGATACGCCAAAAGCACTCGGGATGCTAACAAAACTAGCAAGAGAAATCGTGCAGACGGGAAAAGATTCTCGCGAAAAAGACCAGATTCAGGATCCCGCCCCGCTCTTCTGGCACATGGTGGAAACACTAGGATTTGGCTTGTTTTGAGCAACTTGGAAGAAAGATTCGAATTCATAAGACATCTTATTCAAAATGAGCAGGAATTCCACAAGCTCTTCTCTGGCTTCAAGAAGTATAATTCGATAACCCTATTTCACAACAGAGCGTTTGCAGAAGATCCTGTTTTCAACCACTTTGTTGTCGATGAATCCATCCTCAACAATGAGAACGAGTCAGAAGAACTGTTGATGAAGACTGTAGCAGAGCTCAAGAAAATATCATCTGAGATAGGCTTCCGGACAACTGTCTTTGTTGAAAGTATTTGGAGAAAAACTGCGCCATTCGAGAAGATCGCGATTGGTGAAGGATACAGGATTACTGAAAGGATGGAGATTCTTTCAAAGGAGCTCGGACCAGACAATGCGCTAACAACAAATGCTAGCGTGCAGGTGACCGAGACAGAAGAAGTGGAGTTATGGAACAGCGTGTTCATGACTTGCTTCGCCATTCCTGTGCCATGGAAGGAGGAACTTCTGCGTAGGGAGAAACAGATTGCTGACAAGTCTAAAGCGACCCTATTGCTTGGAAGGGAAGCAGGAAGTAAAGAATCCCAAGGTTGCCTTCTTGCATTTGTCGAGCCAATCGAACTAATGGGGATTTATTGCGTTGGAACGG
>DAIDAB010000032.1:0-6467 GCA_027310845.1 bacterium
GCACTGCGAGCTCTCCATCTAGCGGAGTAAGCTTTGATCCGGTAGGGAAAATGTAGTAGGCGTAATCCGAGAGCGAGGCAATTCTCGCATACCCCTGGATCTTGTCCGGGAAGGTAGAGTCATCCAGAAACGAGAATCTCTTACCCCCTTCTGTCTTGTGATAAACAACCAGACCCTCCACTTCGCTCTTTTTTGCAATTGAATTTAGAAAAGCAGATTTTGAGCTCATCGAGGTGCCAAATATTCCAACTATGAATCCATCCAATGTTATTCCCCAGTTTTCATAATGAAAGAAAGCTATCTTTACGCAGTCCCGTTCCTCAATTGAAGCCTATTAAACTGCTCCAGAAATGCGAGCAACCAGGAACATGGCTTGAACTCTAAGATCTTCACTGATGTAACCGCAGAATCTGAACTGAAAGAAAGATTCTCCGTATAAATTCTGCCTTTCCCTTGCTACACGCAACTACGTTTGGCAAAGGCCCCAGAGGAAGCCCTCAAGGCAAATCTGCCCTTTCCCCTTAGTTCTTTTTACTTTCTTAACTTTAGAGCTCCCCGTATCGGAGCTATTCCGGGAACTTCCCACTCTTCCCACATTTCATCGACTCTTTGCTGGAAGAAATCATAGTCCTCTTCCTTAAAGTGAGAAAAGCGACCTTGTTTTTCCAGATATTCACGCACGGGTACCCGCTTCTTTGCGGCAGCATCGTAGGTGTACCTTACTTCTCCCCTCACGATCTCATACAATGGAAAAACCCCAGTCTTCACAGCTAGTTGTCCTAGGTCTCCAGAGTATCTTGGATGATAATCCCATCCCTTCGGGCAAGGATCCAAAGTGTGGATGAAGGTCGGACCGCCAATTGAAAGCGCCTTCTTGACCTTGTTCATGTAATCCATTGGTGGAAAAGTCGCGCAAGCTGTTGCAACGTATTTGCAGTTTGGGTGGCCTACAGCAAGCATCGCAGCGACATTCTTTTTCCAACGCTTGTGCATTATTCTCTCTTTTGTGCCAGTAGGACTGAAAGTCGTCTGTGCGCCCCAAGGTGTCATATTTGTTGCCTGGATGTCCGTGTTTGCCGCTGATTCGTTGTCGTACATTATGACCAACAGGTTATAGTCGGTTTGCAGCGCCATCGAGACGCCGCCTATTCCCATATCTCCTCCGCCTAGATCTCCTGAGAAGTTGATCACGTTGATATTCTCCTTTGGAATCTTGCCCTTTCTCATGAGAGCCCGTAGACCTGCCGCCATTCCGACAGCGGAAGATCCGCCACCGCCTAATTGAGTGTGCATCCAGGGAACTACCCACGGCGTGGTCATGTAGCTCGTATTTGCAACATACATGCAACCCGTCGCGCCGGTCACAACAGTCCTCGGCCCAGCTGCCTTGATGAAGTCTCTCATGACGAGTGCAGATTCGCAACCCTGGCAGGTTCTGTGACCTGAAGTGTAGAACTCTGGTAGGTCTATCTTGTGGACATTACTGTACAGATTTGCGCCCTTGAATTCTTCCATTTTTTCTTCAGTGGTCATTTTAATCACTCTTACCTCCAGAACTATTTCCTTGCGATCCTCGGTTTGATTTTTCTCTCACTCGCACCCAGTTGACTACATCTGCTTCTTCTGCCTTCTCGACTTTTCTAAACATCGCGATGACATCCTCAATCGAGACCTCTCTCCCCGCAAGGCCAGCTATGAAGTCAATCACCGGAGGCCTCGACTTTGCTCTATAGAGGGCAGAACTGATGTCTGTGAATAGCACTCCAGCGTCATCTGGCCCGCCGTGTGCAAAATCCCTGTCTATCACTCCCAAATGCGAAGCTCGAGAAAGAGCCTTTCGAAGTTCTTCTGAAGGGAAGGGCCTGAACCAGCGAAGCTTGATGTATCCAACCTTGTCCCCCTTCTTTCGCATCTGTCTTACGGCTGTTTTTGCCGCAGCGCTGACAGTTCCCATTCCAACAATGATCGTGTCAGCGTCGCTTGTCATGAATTCTTCAAAGAATGGGTTTGGATAGCCAGCATGGAATATGCTTTCGAACTCATCGTATGCTTTGCGAATCACTCCGACAGCCCGCTTTGCAGCTTCCCAGTTCTGCCTCCTGATCTCCATTCCCCAATCTTCGTTCACCTGCGGAGCAATTGATATTGGGTTGTCAGGATGCAATCTTCTTTTTCCTAGATCATATGGAGGCAGAAATCGCTTGACAGCTTCCTTCGTCGGTATCTTTACCATATGCTGCGAGTGAGTAAGGTATCCTCCATCCATTGCCACTGCGCAGGGCATTCTAACTTTTGGATCTTCCGCAACTCTGTAGCCGATGAGTGTCGTGTCAAGAGCTTCCTGGGCAGTCGAAGCCCACACTATCAGCCAACCCAAGTCTCTAACTAGCATCGCATCGTTGTGCTCGACCCCGAATGCGCCAGGGTCATCAAGTGCTCGATTCCCTACCAATGCAAGAACTGGGAGTCTGTCAGTTGCGGTGGCGGCAAGTGCTTCAGTTGCATAGAGCCAACCAGTTCCACTGCTGCCTGCAAAAGCTCTTGCCCCAACGGATGATGCGTGTTTAGCAATCTCGAACTGTGAATGCTCCCCATCCGCGATGATATACTCTGCGTCGAATTTTCCATCGGCGATGAACTTTGCGAGACGATCCATAACTCCAGTGTACGGTCGTATCGGATAGGCAGAAAAGACATCAACGTCTGCGAGCCTCACTGCCTGAGCGACTGCATCCGTGCCGGTGAGAAGCTCCTCGCTCTCATAGACGTCTTTTAGAACAGCCTCTGTAGTCATCTCTAATTCCCCCTCTCAACCTTGAAAGGTACCGGTTTTGATACCTCGCTCATGCTTTCTCCCTTGCCTGTAACGTGCGAGGGCATCATCCTTCCTTTTCCTTTTTTCTCTTCTATCATTTTCGTATAAGACTGCGGATCCTTCTTGAAACTTTCCCATGGGCTGTCATCATTCTTAAAATTCAGTTCGTCGACCATGACAATGCACTCGTTTACAGGGCAGACTTCAGCGCATCTTCCACATCCCGTGCAGTACTCATAATTGACATCATACAGACCATCAGGAGTAGGGTCAAAGCATTCATCGGGGCACTCGTACCAGCACAATGTGCATTTTGTACAAATGTCGAATCTTACAACAGGTCTCTGAGTCTTTGAGGTGCCTCTCTTGTAATCAAGATTCCTGCCCAAGCCTCTCGGCCCCATTTTAAATTCCCGAGGCGCTGCTTTTACGACAATGCCTTCGTCAAATTCGTTCCATGCTGGCAGAACAGGCTTCCGATGCGGCCAAACGATTCCATCATTTGCGCTGACTACGCTGAGCTTCGTGGAATTGTACGCATCCTCCAATGCCTTAACCTTTTCATCGTTCTTGTAGGTTTTCCTCACATATGCGATAGCTTTGTCGAGACTGATTATTTCAGGTGAAATCCTTGCAACAGCACCTAGGACACGGACATCTGTATTGTCATCTCTATAGTACCATAGACCCGCGAAACTTGCTTCTCCAGGAAGAATCGCCAAATTGTAAGTGAAAGGTTTCTTTTCCAAGAATTGGACTAGATCTTCAGGTGGCCTTCTTGAAATTACCAATAGAGTGCCGCCTGGCACAACTTTTTCGTTGATCGGCCTTATGCCGTAATGGCCCCACGGTTCAAGTCCCTTTACCATCGTATCATCCAGGACTGCCACGATATCTGCTCTGTCGATGTCCATCTTTGCGCTGGCGATCGCCTCGAGCTCCTCCTCGGACAATCCATCGGAAAAGAATGCAAAGTTTGCACATGGGACGCCATTTCTCTGTGGGTCGTCGCTGTATCTGCCATTAGAAAACGCAGTCTTACCATCGGAATGCGCGATATAGACCAAGTCTTTCGTTATTCTGTACGCAAGGGTCTTTTGGAAGATTCCGCGATAATTTACTTCAAACCGTTTTATCGGCTCTTCATCTACATCAACATTTTTCAGAGGCGCCTCAACAGTCGTCATGATGTTTGCCCGTTTATTTATTGGGCCTAGCTACACGTTTTAGGTTATCTTGTACCTGTTCAAAACTGCCCTTTTGAGCAAAATTTCCTCTTCTGCTATTGAAAGGAGAGAGCGAGGGATTTGTCTCGCAAGCTTAATATCAGAATCTCTGTGTCATCGTAGAATGAATGTCCCTTTGGGAAATGGAGGTGACGCAGACTGACTGCCCGCATGTCTATACCACCCAAAGATATCCTTCTCTTCGCATCGTGATAATGGGAACCGAGATCGTAGGCAGGTACGAGCGAATCTTTTCTGTATTCTCGTGCCCTACAGCAAGAGAGCTTCGCGCTGCTCTAAATTGCTTTCAAAACAACAATCGAGTTAAAGAATTTAAACTTCTTTCAAGCAAATCAGGAGTTGCTACGGCTTTTTACCTGATCACCAAGACATCGATGTTCAGGAAGACTTCGGAAATCGGTTTGAGAATCCATCCGCTGATTGCAAAAGCCGGGCGTGAGAAATGGTATCTCATAAGTGACGGCTCAAAACAAGACATTCGATCCCTTGTGAACAATGAGTTCACAAAGATTCTCTCCATGAAAAGAAAAAAACCTGCAGAGATATTCAGAGGATTCTACACGGCAGTGCGCTACCTCATGCCTGCCCTTTCCATATCAGATAAACTGTCTCAGAGAGAAATTGAGCTCGTAAGGGCAGCACAAGAGAAAGGATTTTTCGCTTGGCCAAGACGCACCAACCTGACTGGCCTCAGCAGAGAGTTAGGCATGCCGAAAAGCACACTCTCGTACCATTTCAGATCTGTTGAGAAAAAAATGGTTGATGCACTCAGTTAGGATTGCATGACACCAAACAAGTCCTAATATCCGATGGCAATCCCATCTCCGCGAGGGTCCGCTCCTCCACTGAGCACTCCATTGTCACCAATCATTATCGCTTGAGCGTGCCCCAATAGTTCGTCCCAGCGCTCCCTGAAAACCACTGTGTGTCCTTTTTTCTCAAGATTGGATGCCACTTCGAGGTTGAAACCTTCTTCCAGGTTGAGTGCGTCACTCCTATCTCCAATCATGGCTCGCCCATGTAACCACCTTGGAGACTCTATTGCCTCTTGAACATTCATCTTAAAGTCAACCACATCAGTTACAAGTTGCAGCTGTGTCTGTGGTTGACCATCTCCTCCCATGGTGCCAAATATCATAAACGGCTTACCATCTCTAAACATCATCGCAGGCGCTAGCGTATGCATGGTTCTCTTGTGAGGCTCGAGACGATTTGCGTGTGTTGGGTCGAGCGAAAAATACGCGCCTCGATTCTGAAGCAGTATTCCTGTGTTCCCAGCTATCACGCCTGACCCGAATGAAAAATAGATACTTTGAATGAGTGAGACAGAGTTTCCAGACTTGTCGACGACGCAGAGATAACAGGTGTCGCCTCCACTGCCTGGAGCAGATGAAGGATCCTGAAGCGGAATCGAAGTCATTGTGCTTTCGAGCATCGAGGTTTGAATTTCGCTTCGCAGCTCGAGAGCGTGCTCATTTGAAAGCAACCGCTTGATCGGGATGCTCTCCTTCGCGGTCTCCGGGTCAGAAATGTAATTGTCTCTATCTCTAAAGGCAAGCTTCTTTGCTTTTACCATGAGGTGAATGAGTTCGGCCGAACCTTGCCCTAAAGAGGCAAGGTCAAAACCCTCCAAGATATTCAATGCAATGAGCGTTGCGATTCCCTGGCTGTTTGGCGGGAACGCATACACGTCGTAACCTCTGTAATTTGTGCCAACTGGTTCGACGATTAGAGTCCGGTGTTCCTCAAAGTCCTTCTCAGCAAGTAATCCCCCGTTGTTCTCCGAGAACTCGACAATCGAATGAGCAATTGAGCCTTTGTAGAATGCATCCCTCCCTCCATCCTTTATCTGTTCCAGCGTGTTGGCGAGATCCTTTTGCACCAAGATTTCGCCCGCCTCGGTCCCTTTTCCACCCTTTAGAAACAGCTCTCTGGTACCTGCATTAGAGGATAATACGGGTACGCTTTGCCTAATATGCCTGCTAAGCTTTTCACCAACTGGGAAACCCTCTCTAGCATACTTTATTGCATATTGAAGCACGTCTTTAAACTGCATAAAGCCATATCTCTCCAGCAATGTAGCCCAGCCGTCAACTAGGCCTGGAACAGTGACGGGGAGTAGCCCTGTGAGTGGCACTCTGGTGTGGCCATTTTTCCTAAAGTAATCCAAACTAGCAGCGTAAGGCGATCTTCCAGTCGCATTGATTCCTTTGAATTCACCTTTGTTTGGCATGTAGATAAGAGAGAATGCATCACCTCCGAGAGTTGTGTTGTGAGGGTACACTACGGTTAGGACAGCGCTTGCCGCTACTGCAGCATCAATTGCGTTCCCACCAGAGAGGAGCGTACTTGCTCCAGCCAGTGAAGCAAGATAGTGAGGCGTTGCAACCATTCCTTCCCTGCCC
>DAIDAB010000032.1:6477-16272 GCA_027310845.1 bacterium
ACCGGGCGCGTGGTCGTTCGCAAAATCGCAACCCTCTTTGCATCGCACTGCGAAAGCGCGCTTAAAACATTATTTGGTTTCCCATATTAGGGTCCTTCAAAGAATAACCTACTTTGAATTTCATAAATGCCTTTGCAGCAGCTGTTAGAAGCCTTGTCTCTCGGTTGTTTAAGCGATCTCGGAGAGAAACGGCTCTAACTTTTCTGAGATATGCTTTACAAACTCTGGCTCATCAGTAAGGCCCTCCAAGTTAGTCTTGACATTGCTCCAAGAACCTCTTGCGGCAGCTCGTGCCAATTCCACTGCAGTCTGTGCATCTGACTTGGCGTTTTGGTTCCCGTTCTTTAGAACCTCCTTTGCTAGTTGCAACACTTTCAGTGATGTGAGCATTGTCTCTGAAGGTACTCTGGTCGCTTCTTTCAGCGCGCTTTTTATCTCTAAACGCCTGCTAACTTTTTCTTCATCGGTGTTCTTTGGTAGTCCGATAGCTTTCGAAACTTTCAGGTATGCGGAAGAGTCCAGGTTTGCAAGATCCAAGAGCTTGGAAGCGCATTCGTCAACCTCTTGCAAAATCTGGGCCATTCTCGCATCGTGCGATTCGTACCCCTTCTTACCCAGTGTTAGTCTGCATACCATTGCCACAAGAGATGATGAGAGCACACCGGCATAGGCGGCGGCCGTTCCTCCTCCTGGAGTGGGCTCTTTAGAAGCAATTCTTGCAGCAAATTCAGTTAATGTGAGTTTTGAGAAACCTTCTTCGAGCTGCCCTGACCTTTCCATTGTCACGTCAAGAAGCTTGTTTTCGATGATCTGACCAGGAGAAAAGTTAGCAAGCCGCAGACGTGCCGACGCAGCTTCTGTAAGAGCTGCAAGCGGAACCAGGCCCACAATCTCGCTCTCCACGACGGGAACATCAAATTCCTTTGCGCTCTCCAAGACTTGATCAAAAGCTTTCAGGACTGAAGTAAGATTATAGTTTGTCAGGTTCATCGAAACCTGAACCATGCCCTTGTCACGAAGCTCAAATCCAAGTGCTTTCAGGGCAGGGAGCCCGCCGTCGCGTTCCCTTATCTTGTGGGCGATTTTTTTCGCAATCGATACTTCTTTGGTTCCAAGATTCACGTTGTAAGCAATCAAGATCTGCCTTGCTCCTACCGCAGTTGCCCCTGCCGTGGGATGGATTTTCCTAGGCCCATAGTCAGGATCTTTGCTAGTATCTTTCCCGATCAATTCCCGCAATCCCTCGAATTGACCTTCTCTCACTTTTGCGAGGTCTTTCCTTTCAGGCGTCCTTGCAGCAGACTCGTAGAGGAAAACTGGAACGTTGAATCGTTTGGAATATTCCAATGCAAATTCGTTTGCTAATTCGATACATTCTTCCAAAGTTGCTTCTCGCAGTGGCACAAAAGGAACCACATCCACGGCACCCATCCTTGGATGCTCGCCACTATGCTTTGTGAGATCGATCAGTTTCACTGCGACGGCGCTTGACGCAAGCGCAGCTTCCTTGACAGCCTCTGGTGCCCCAACAAACGTAAGTACCATTCTGTTGTGGTTTTGGTCGCTTTCGCAGTCAAGAAGAGTAACTCCTCTGACGCTCTTTGCCGCGCTAGCAATTGCGTCGATAACCTCTTTTCGCCGGCCCTCGCTGAAATTGGGGACGCATTCTATGATCTTCAACCGCTCTTACTTCACATTCGAGCTTTCCATGAGGTTAATAGGATTCGCTCGACCTTGAATGAATTCTCAATGGAATATATTTAGCAGTTTCAGCACTCTAAGAGTAAAAATGTCGGATGGCAAAGATAATTTCACCGCGTGCAAGCTTCGACGCGGCGAGCTTTACATTTGCTCAGGTATACTTACGTATTCGCAGGAATCCTTTTTTTCGAAGCAACCAAGGTGCGTTTCAATCCCCATTCTCCAATCAATCAGCTTTCAGAAGCAAACAAAAGTAAGGGGGTAATCGATGATGCTCTCTGATCTAAACAGAATCTTCTCTTAGATGTCTCGGTTTGTTTTCAATGGCTTGGGGGACTTTGAGTCTCTTTGGCTATCTCGCTTTTGAAATACCTCTTTGGCCGCAGACAGCGCGTTCAGAGCTGCGGGGAACCCTGCGTACACCGCCATCTGCATAATGACTTCCACCACTTCTTTAGGTGAACAACCAACATTAAGCGCGCCACCTATGTGCACTTTCAGCTGCCGCGTAGCGTTACCAAGAGCAGTCAAAGCTGCAACCGCTGCAATTTCACGCGATTTCAAGTCCAGTGCAGGACGAGAATAAATGTCTCCGAAAGGAAATTCGATGAGATAGCGAGCAAAATCCGGCGCGATATCTTGTAGGCTCTCGATTACGTTCTTCCCTGCTTCACGATCAACTTCCTCCAGCTTTTCCAAACCTCTTTTGTATCGATCTTCTTGTAGATCCATGGTCTCATGATATCACCTTGTCTCGTATTAAAGTCAGTGCAGTGGAAAGGAGGAAATCCTTCCAAACAACAACCTGACGTCTACTCTTCTTAGGTAGTATGCTTTGATCAGGGCGGTGACTAGTACAATGGACGTCCCGGTCACTTCATCGAATGGAAGCTCGCTCAGACTGAGCGCAACCACATTGTCCATTATTGATATTGTCGCCACGGCAAGTCATAGCTTCCAGCCGGCCGTTTCGCAACAAGCGATGCAGCCCCCAAGGATCAGGAAGTAAGCGCGTATCCGAAGGTGAAACCTTGCGAAAGCAAAGAGAGCACCCGACGAGCCAGATACTGGAAGTACCATGTCCAGAAGATGAATCACGCACTTCGCTTATTGGATACCAAAAGATAACTCCCAAAGCTTGTGTGCCAGTAAGGATTGGATATGACACGATTCTCTACTATCCTGTCCCAGATATTCTTAAATATCGCTTGCGATATCACTACCGATATAGGATAGTGTGGAGGCATGAGTTCGCCAACTAGCAGCAGCGTTGTCCCAAGAGGATTTTCAAAGTACTACGTGCTGTCTCTTCTCAAAGAAAGGCCAATGACAGGCAAGGAAATCATGGAAGAGACTGCAAAAAGAACGCAGGGCTCGTGGAAGCCTTCTCCTGGACTAGTGTATCCTTTGTTAGGGAAGCTCTTGTCTTCTGGACTGATAGAAGAGGTGGAAGATGGCAGAGGCTACAAGATCACAAAGAGCGGGGAAGATCAATTGTCTCAATACAGGCTTGGTCGCAACGAGCTTGATAACTTCTACGCGGCGTTTGCAAGACTCGGATTGTTTGGGCAGATCATGGCAAAAGATGCTGCGGACAGAATGATTGCTCTCATGAAGAATTTCAGGGAAGATTTTTCGAAACTCGGGAAGGCTCAAAGAGCAAAGTACAGAAAGTTCCTAGAATCGGAGCTTGAAAGAATGGATCGCTCTGAGCAGCAACAAGAGAGCACGCCTAAACAATCAACCTAATCATCTTCCTGAATATTGACCTGGCAAGAGCCTCAGCTTGGCAAATCGCTCGTGGCAAGACTGATCCTTCGATTCTTCACCATGGGAAGAATCACTTTGTGGATTCCCATGCTATACTGCATGGCTCTTTTCCTTTTCATAACAGAGTCCTCTGGCAGACCCAGCACTCGGCCATATTCACGCCATATTCTTTTTCTAAGAATGTCATCTCCTTTTGCAATCTTTAGTTCTATTGGCACGTCGAGCGAGAATTCTACAAACTTCTTGTTCAAGAAGGGTTCCACAGTCCTCAAGCCGAAAGCATCCATCACTAACTTGACTTGGGCGCGAAGCTTGTTTGCCAATTTCAATGAATTATTGATTTCCTCTTTCACCGCATCATACCCTCCCTCTTCTAAGATCCGCCTAAACCTGTCATAACCGCAAAAGAGTTCGTCAGGACCGTTCGCAGAAGCAATGACATCGCTCTTCCCTAAATCTCGGACCTCCTCTCCGATCAAGTAAAACGCTACACAGTCTTCAAAATGAGAAATGTTGTCAACGTGTACAATTCTTGAGACTTCCATCGCAGCTTGCTCTATCCTATCCCTTCCCACTTCACTCAGAAAATGAGGAATTGTCACTTTCAAGTTTTGCAAGGTTTGAGTGACTTCGTCCACGTCTCTTGAGCCGGACGCACCAAGAGATAGAAGTATAGAGCCAAAGTCCTCCCTCGTCTGGCTGGCCAGAATTGCAAGAATCGAGCTATCAATTCCTCCCGAGTACGCAATGACTAGACTACCATCGCTCGCCGATCTCACACAATGCCTTGCAACATCGTCCAGTTTGGATATGATGGGTGGCACAAGATCTGCGGTTTGAGCGCCCTTGAAGAGATCTAGAGAAATCTTATCACTACTTTGCACTTGCGATCTCCTCCAATACTTCTGGATTTTCTAGATTAGACATGTCCCCATGCGGGAGTCCGAGGTAGCTCGCGCGGACGAGACGCCGCACTAACTTTGCGTTGCGTGTCTTTGGCAATGAATTCACAAACATGATAGATCTAGGCTTCATTGTGGGCCCAAGGCCTTTCCCAACGTGTTCGATCAGAATTCTCTTCAACTCCTCAGTCCTTGAGACGCCTGGTCTAAGCACTGCAAAGCAGACTATAGCTTCCCCTTTGACCTCATCTGGGACTCCTATCGCAACAGACTCTAAAATTGCCTTGTGCGAAGCTAGCGCACTTTCAATTTCTGCAGGGCCAATTCTTTTCCCAGCCACTTTGAGAGTATCATCACTCCTGCCGTGCAAGAACCAGTAACCGTCTGAGTCGATTGATGCCCAGTCTCCGTGCACCCATACTCCTTTGAATCTTGACCAGTAAGTTTCAATGTATCTCTCCCTGTCCTTCCACAGACTGCGGGTCATGCTCGGCCATGGATTCCTTATGACGAGCTCCCCAGTCTGATTTCTAATAGGCCTCCCATCCTCATCGACAACATCCGCATCGACTCCAAGACATGGGCCTCCGAGGCTGCACTCCTTGATTGGGACAATTGGATGGACTGAAAGAAAGCATGTTCCTACCTCAGTTCCGCCGGACAGGTTGATTATGGGACAATTGCGCGAACCCACATTCTCAAAGAGCCAGTTGTAGGATTCTGGATTCCATGGCTCCCCGGTCGAACCAAAAGAGCGCAGTGAAGAAAGGTGGTGTTTTCGAAGAGGTGCTGTTCCATATTTCATCAGGCCCCTTGTCAGTGTGGGAGAAACGCCGAAAATTGTCACCTTATTTCTCTCTATCACTTCCCAGATTCTCTCAGGCGAGGGATAATCTGGAGCGCCATCGTAGATCAACAAAGCACCACCAAGTGAAAGAGAGCCGATAATTTCCCAGGGGGCCATAATCCATCCGAGATCTGTAAACCAGAACAGCACATCATCTTCGTGAAGATCCGCCTGATATGCAACTTCCTCTACAGTCTTCACCTGAAAACCTCCATGGACGTGGACTGCCCCCTTTGGCTTTCCGGTTGTTCCAGAAGTATAGATGATCATAAAGACATCTTCAGAGTCCATCACTTCTGCTTTGAATTCTCTTGAATTCGAAAGCACTCTGTTCCAGGCCAACGCCTCTAGATTTTTAGGCGCGTTGAATGAGATTCTTGCTGAAGGATTCTCGTACACGAGCAACGACTTGACACTCGTAGTCCGCAAAGCGGCTTCACCTGCAATTTCAGCCATTGCGATCATGCGACCCCGTCTAAGGAATCCATTGGCAGTGACGATTGCCTTTGCTTCGCAATCTTCCAATCTCGCAGCAATCGCATCGACACCATATCCCGAGAAGATAGGAATAACAACTCCTCCCATCTTTATGACAGCAAGAAAAGTAGCAACAGTCTCAGGAATCATAGGGAGATAGATCCCGACCTTGTCACCTCGTTTCAGTTTGAGATCGTTAACTAGTGTGTTGGCGATTTGATTCGTAAGGTCATTGAGCTCCGAGTACGTCAGTCTCCTAGGTTCTCCAATTTCGGACTCTCCAATCAAGGCGAGCTTAGAGCCCCCTGATTCGCTTAGATTCTTATCCAGGCAATTATGAGCTATATTCAGCTTCCCGCCTACAAACCATTTGGGAAACTGCATGCCTTCCGTCAAATCAAGTACTCTAGTGTACTGGGCGAACCATTCTATTCCAAGATCTTTGCTAACTGCGTCCCAGAACCACTCAGAGTCATTGACCGACAAATACCTTAGCTCATCAAAGGTCTCGATGCCGTGTTTGTCTAGTAGCCTTTTGAGGTTCGAGCGGGCAATTCGTTCTGGAGAGGGCGACCAAATGAAATCTGTGCCACCCATCTTGCTCTCAGAACTCCTGCTCTGGCTGTCTCGAATTACGCAATCTTTTCCAATTGAGATACTAATCTTGAGAGTTCGTCAAATCCGCTTTGCCAGAACCCCCTTGAGCCAATGTCGAATCCGGCCTCTTCGAGTATCTTTGCTGGAGATTCAGATCCTCCATATGAGAGGACTTTGAGATAGCGAGGCGCAAAATCCTTCGGGCCCTCTTCCCTGAACTGCTTGTAGAGGGCGAGGACCATGAGATTCCCCCAAGCGTACGCGTAGCAATAGAATGGAGACTGGAATATGTGAGGTATCCCCAACCACTCGTTCTTGAAATACTCCGGCACAATGATGGATGTGCCAAACTGTGACTTCAAGTTTTCAAAATACAGAGCAGAGAGCTCGTCCACATTCAATCCAGTCGCTATCCTCTCGTGAGCCTCCTTTTCGAATAGTACGAAAAACGCCTGCCGTTGTATCGTCTGGAAGGCGCCATCCAACATTGTGACCAGCAGGCTACGCTTCGTGGCTTCGTCTGCTTCCGACATTAATCGGTCAATCAGGAGCTGCTCTCCAAAGACCGATGCAGTCTCAGCAAGAGGCAACGGAGCTTCGAATGTCAGCATGCTGTTTTTCTTAGCCGAGAGTTGGGAATGCACTGCATGCCCTAGCTCATGAGCAAGTGTTGAAACACTCCTGGCTGTGCCGGTGTAGGTAAGCAAGACGTACGGAGTTATCTCCGGAGTAATGCTCATGCAGTAAGCGCCGCTGAGCTTGCCCTCTCTAGATTCGGCGTCAATGTGGGTTTTGGTGAAGACACTTCGCGCCATTGCGGCAAATTCGGAATCAAAATTCTCGAACGTGTTCAGCACGAGGTTCATTCCCTCTGCCCATGAGAACTGTTTTTCTCTCGCATCAATGAGTGGGGCATACAAATCATACCGCGCAAAATCGTCTAGCGCCAAGAGTTTTGCTTTGATTCTGAAGAAGCGCTGGAAGACAGATGCGTTTTCACGACATATTGCGAGGAGCATTTCGACCGCGGCATCAGGCACGTCGTTACCAACGTTTCGTACTGCGATTGGACTCGAGTACTTTCGAAGCTTCATCCCCTCATTTCTCCAGTCACGTACAAGAGATTTGAATGTCTCACCAACGATGTCTCGAGTTTCTCCCACTTTAGTTAGTAGTGCTTCGTACGCAGATTTGCGCTCTTCTCTTTTCTTGCTATAGAATAGGTCTCTTAGCTGCTCCTGGGTCAATTTCTTATTTTTGCCGTCAAGAACAATTTCAAATATCAGAGAATCAATTACTTGATGGTACAATTGAAGGAGCGCAGTTCTGCCGGTAGAGTCCTTGAGATTTATCGCCTGCTCTACTTGCTCCGAAAGAGTGTATGGTTTGGTCTTCCTTAGTTTCTCTAGGAAATAGAGGAATCCCCTGGCGCCATTTGCAAGTTCTTTTGCGCTTTTCTCATCAAGAGACTTCCACCAGAGCTCAAAGAAAAGCGTCCTGTTCGCGGCGTCTGTGTAGATTTCCTCTGCTCGAGACTTGAATGTTCTTGCATCCTGAGATCTCGTGTCTTCGGAGAAAAACATGTAAGCGTATGAGCCGAGTTTTGCTCTAACTCTAGTAATCTGGTCATAGTCTTCAAGCAGTTTTGCAAATCTTGATGGCTCTATGCTTTCTCCGAGTTCGCTTCTTGACGCCTCGAACTCAACAAGCATCCCTTCTAGCTGCTCTAACACTGAAGTTAGCAATTTTCCCGATCGGGCAGGTAGAACATCTCCAAGGGCCCATCTAACCCCTCTTGCCTCCTGAGACCCTGCGACTGCAGTTGTAGAACTGAACGCCACCGTCATCTTATTCAAACCACACTGGAGGGAATCAGCAAGATTCATAACATTATTGCAGTTTGTCTCATCCAAGATCAATCCTCGGTTGGTTGCTCCTTCTTGTATTGTCACTGGCCCGTTAACGGCGTATTGAGGAAATGTTTAGAGAGAATGAAAAAGTAGTACTTATGAGCGTGGGGAAATCCAAGGCCGCGGTCCGATTGCACTCACATTTGAAATACCCTTCCGAATCCTAGCGAACCTATGTATTACGAGGAATTCGTGCCAGGCTCTGAACAAGTAACTTTCGGAAGAACCGTTACTGAAGCGGACATTGTGATCTTTGCTAGCATGACTGGAGCCTCCAACCCATTGTTTCTTGATGAAGAATTTGCGAAAAAATCACCATTCGGTGGAAGAATAGCCCCAGGACTCTTGACTCTTTCAATTGCAACGGGGCTTGCGTATCAGCTGCCCAGCGGGCCCTTTGGGGAGGGCTTTGTCGCCCTGCTCGGCATGTCTTTTAGAGCGCTAAAACCAGTAATGTCGGGCGACACGCTGAAAGTCACCTTCAGAGTGAGGGAAAAGCATCCGCCAAAGGAAGGCAAGGGACGAGTCGTACTTGAATTTGACGTGAACAATCAGCGGAGCGAGAGCGTGATGCAGGTTGAAGGAAACTTTCTGGTCAGGCAAAAGAGCTAGGAGCGAAAGCTCTTGTTGAACTTTGCAATCCTTTGCATTGCTTCGTATAGCTCATCCTCATCAATCGAATAAGAGATTCTCAAATGTCCTTCCCCAGAAGCTCCGAAAGCTGAACCTGGAATCGTGGCAACGTCTCTTTCAAATAGGAGCCTTTTGGCGTAGGTAAGCGAGTCGTGCGTTATATTTGAGATATTTGGAAAGACATAGAATGCGCCATGTGGCATTGCGTATTCAAATCCGAGCTCGTCAAGATACTTGAGAAGAGTGGATCTTGTTTTTGAGTACCTTTTTAGTATTGGTTTAAAGAAGGAAAGCGATCCCTTTAGAGCACCGATGCCTGCCATCTGAGTCACCGAACTCGCACAAACTGCGTTGTACATATTGTAACGGGTCATCGCGTTTATGATCTCCTCATTGGCGACAGCATATCCAAGGCGCCATCCTGTCATCGCAAAAGTCTTTGAAAAGCCGTTGATAGTGATTATTCTCTTCCTGAATTCAGGCTTTGAAGCAGGACTAAATTGCTCAATCCCATCGTAGAGGTATTTCTCATATATCTCATCTGACAAGAGGTACAGTCCGTGCCTTTCGGCAAGCTCGCATGCTCTTTCAATTGCGCCCCGCTCGTACACAGTGCCCGTCGGGTTGCAGGGAGAGTTCAAAACAATCATCTTTGTTCGTTTTGTGATTTTCTTTTCAAGGCTCTCGACATCTAGTCTATAGTCACTAGATTCGACCATAGGAACCTCGACTGGAACACCATCTGCTATTCGAACGATCTGTCTATAGGCTACGAAGAGAGGACATGGCATCAGAACCTCATCACCAGGGTTCAGAACACAGTGCATTGCGGCAAAAATCGCCTGAGTAGCTCCCGAAGTGACTATGATTTCTCGGGCAGGATCCGCCTCAATCCTGTTTTCGCGCTTGAGTTTCCTTGAGATTTCCTTCCTAAGATCAATCATGCCGGCGTTTGAAG
>DAIDAB010000033.1:0-4491 GCA_027310845.1 bacterium
ACTCTAGACTCTGGAACGGGCGCCGCAGCACCCCAGTAGTCGAATAGATTGCTTCCAAGGACAGCTCGTGCAGAAGGATTCAGGATTGTAGGATCAATTAGGTGTTTGAACCCTCGCCTAGGCACATAGATCTGTGCGTTAGGGCACTTCCCGGCAAACTGCGCCGCCCCACCCGCATGGTCCAAATGAATGTGAGTCAGAAGCAGATTGTCTATATCAGAAGCCGGCACGCCGCATTTGCCTACAAGTTGCAACAGCTCTTCGATTACAATCGATGGACCACAATTGAGATTGCATCGTCAACAACAAGATAAGAACACAGAATTTTTGGCTCGCCGAGAGGTCCCAGTTTGAAAATTCCATCCGTGATTCTTTCTATCTTCTGATCTAGGAACTCTGAAGTGAATCCTTGTCTCTGAGACATTTACAGACCACAAATGCATACACCTGACTGTCTGGACTTTTAGTTATATCGTTGATCCAGGGCCCGTTGGAAAAACCGCAAAATAAGAGCAAAAAGAGAAACAGAACCGTTCATTTGACAGGCAGAGCGACAGACGCAGACAGCGGAAGAGTATTTTCGGGTTCTGATCTTTTCACGCCTGATTCATCCTTGACTGTCGCAACACGCGGAACCACGACCATGAAGGTGATGATGAAGAGCCCAACTAAGCGTAGGATGTTCCTAATAGATAATGTCGATTCCTTCAGAGCGCATAATGTAGACACCGTGGGCTGCAACGATGTGAAATGCAAAGAGGTACCTCAGTGCAGCGATGACTAAAGCAAAGACGATATCCTTTACTCATAAGTTCGGCGTTCCTTCTTTTCGTATTTAAATCAAATTATCCTCCTTTGAGAACTCCTCTTCTTGCTCTAAAGTCGGTAACTGTAGATCAAAACGCGCGACTTTCTCGACGACCACTTCTTTTCGCTTGACGAGGTTTGTATGTAAGTTACTATAATTACACATTTTAAGGAATAGGCATTTTCAAAAATCACCCAAAATGGATACTTTGAAAAACGACAAATCAATCAAGGGAAACTTTATTGAGCAAAGTTGCCAAGAACGGGTTGCTGGCCATGAAGAAGCCAATTTCAGTCAAGTTTTTGTGTATGCATGTTCATAAGATAGAAACATTATGCTCGATCCTGAAACTCAGAAGGAGACTGTATTTGACCAAATGACTGCCCAAACCTCAATTTCTGACAATGTCTTGCTCTTCGAAGAAGCATATGGGATGACAAAAGCCCTTCTAGGCGGGAAGGGCCACGGACTTGTGGAAATGACACACGCTGGTCTTCCCGTGCCTCCAGGAATCACGATCACAACAAAGGTATGCAATCAGTACTACAAAAACAACCAGCGCTTCCCAGTTGACTTGATGCCGATGGTTATGGAGAAGATGAAAGCAATCGAGGAAAGGACAGGAAAGAAATTTGGCAAATCATTGCTTGTTTCAGTCCGTAGTGGCGCACCCCTTTCTATGCCCGGGATGATGGACACAATCCTGAACCTCGGTCTGAATGATGAGGTACTTGAGTATATGATCGCTTCAACGCGAAATGAGAGGTTTGCTTATGACGCTTATCGAAGATTCATCCAGATGTATGGAAAGATCGTAGAACACATTGAGGGAAAAGAATTCGAAGATCTCATCGAGAAGAAGAAGCAAGAAAGGGGAATAAGGCAAGATGTCGAACTCACAGTCGACGACCTAAGAGATCTCGTGACCGTGTTCAAGAGTCTCTTCACTGAAAGGACAGGAAAAGAATTTCCTTCAGACCCCGAAGATCAGCTGAAGTCGGCCATCGAAGCTGTGCTGCTTTCATGGAACGGCAAAAGGGCAATTGAGTACCGCAGATTCTACAAGATTGACGACAGTATGGGCACCGCAGTGAGTATTGTTGCCATGGTATTCGGGAATTTTGGCGACAGCTCCGGTTCTGGAGTGGGATTCACTCGAAACCCGAGTACTGGCGAGAAGAAGTTGTATTCTGAGTTCCTAGTAAACGCGCAGGGAGAAGACGTTGTTTCCGGTGCGCGAACTCCGCTATCAATTGAGGAAATACATGAGAGGTTTCCAGATCTTTACGCACAGCTCTTGAAGATTGCAGAGAGACTTGAGAAACACTACTTTGACATGCAGGATTTCGAATTCACTGTCGAAATGGGAAAGCTCTGGATGCTTCAAACAAGAACAGGGAAGAGGAGCGCTCAGGCGGCGGTCAATATCGCAATGGACTTTGTCAAGGAAGAATTGATTTCTAGAGAACAGGCTATCTTGCGAGTCGAACCCTCGCAGCTGGACCAGCTGTTACACAAACACATAGATCCTTCAGCTAAGTTCACTCCAGTGGTCAGGGGCATTGCAGCCAGCCCTGGCGCTGCGATTGGGAAGGCAGTATTTGACACCAATCGAGCAGCGGAGCTCGGGAAGAAGGGAGAGAAGATAATACTCATCCGGAGAGAGACTGCACCAGAAGACATACACGGAATGATAGCGAGTGAGGGCGTACTCACCCAAAGAGGGGGCAAGACTTGCCATGCCGCAGTCGTCGCAAGAGGAATGGGAAAGCCAGCAGTTGTGGGTGCGGAGCAGCTATTGATCTTGGATAACCAAGCAACGACAGGAAGTACAATAATCAGAGAAGGTGACATCATCACGATAGACGGCGGCACGGGCGATGTCATTCTGGGCGCTGTACGACTCGTTGATGCAGAAATATCAAGGGATTTGGAAACGTTCCTTTCTTGGGCCGATGCAATTAAGACAAATGGGGTGTGGGCAAACGCTGACACTCCGACGATGGTTGCGAATGCTCTAAAGTTCGGGGCGGAAGGTTTCGGACTCGTGAGGACTGAAAGAATGTTCAACGCGAAAGAAAGACTTCCTTTTGTACAAAGGCTCATCCTCTCCGACTCGACAGAAGAAAGGAAAAATTGGCTAAACAAGCTCGGGGTGTTCCAAACCCAAGACTTTTACGAGATTTTCATTGCGGCAAATGGAAGGCCAGTCGTGATCAGGCTGCTCGACCTTCCTCAACACGAATTTCTTCATGCTCCCGCAAGCCCGGACCTTGCGGAACCGATCAAGAAGAAGCTCCCTAGCTTGAAGGAGGACAATCCAATGCTAGGCCATAGGGGCAGTAGGCTCGGCATGACATGGCCAGAGATATACGAGATGCAGACCCAAGCAATCTGGAATGCCAAGATAAGGGCAGAGGCTGAAGCAGTAAAAGTCAGAGCGGAAATCATGCTACCACTGATAGTGCATGTGAACGAGATGTCTAGACTCAGAGCGATAATTGAGAAAATCGCCCCCAACGTTCCAATCGGAACAATGATTGAGACACCGAGAGCTGCCCTCACTGCAGGTGAAATCGCCGGAAGTGCAGACTTTTTCTCGTTTGGAACAAATGACTTAACACAGATGACCTTTGGTGTTTCAAGAGACGACGCCGAAGGCAAGTTCCTAGTGAAGTACGTAGAGGACAAGGTCCTGCCATACAATCCTTTCGAAACAATCGACAAGGAGGGCGTTGGACGCCTAATGAAATTGGCTGTGGAGGAGGGGAGAAAAGCCAATCCCAGACTTGAGATCGGCATTTGCGGCGAGGCTGGAGGAGATCCTGAAAGCATTGAATTCTTCGTAAACGAAGTGGGTGTCAACTATACGTCTTGTTCGCCGTTTAGAGTTCCCATTGCACGACTGGCCTCTGCTCATGCCGCGTTGAAGGGAAGGTCCGCATCCAAGGACAAGACGTATCACTCAACACTTTAAAATTCTTGAAGCCGGGCGAGTCGCTCTTTTCGCCCACCCTTGTGGGTGCTTCTATCCAAGTTCTCTGGCACGATCCAGTCAGGCTAGCATGGAGTGCTCTGGCTTCCAATTATAGACCGGTACGTGGTGATCTGGCGTTGACCATTTTCCTCGCTTTTTGTTAGCTTCCCGCTGTAAGGAGCATTAGCTCAAACTTTCACTCATTTTGGTCAACTGCATGTGAATCGAAGTGGATGCCCATTTGAAGGTATTCAACATTTTCACTCTGCAATCCACATAATTGCTTGATCAGAGGATGGTTTCACAAAATTATTCACAAAGACTTCTCCGTGGCAGAGCACTTCCAACTTGGAACAAATCAAGGGATGATTCTCGAATCACGAGACAGCGCAACGAATTCTGCGAAATAGTTTAAATTCGGGTTTCTTGATGCCTCCGCTATCGGATAGTATGACAACATATTGGGGGTCAAATCCCTAGCATTCAAATCGTGGAGGTGAAAGAATACAATATGACAAACCTCGGACCAGTTAAAATCTTATGGGCTTTTTTCGGCCTTCTCTTTCTCGCAAGCTTTGCGGAGTTTGGGATCGTCGCAGCAACCAACACTTTCGCAAGCTATGAAGTCGTGGTCGGTGCGCAGCTGATAGCCTCAATCCTGCTCTTGATGCTTATGTCCGCGCTTGCAATTCTCAAAGACGTAGGA
>DAIDAB010000033.1:4501-15739 GCA_027310845.1 bacterium
CTCTCGCCTTTTTTGATTCTTGAATTTTCCATGACTTTTAAGAATAATTGCATATCCTCTTTCACTTCAATATGAGTCAGGCCTGAGTTACGTCTATACGCGCTTCTTTTGTGGTATTGAATTTGTATTTGAGTTGGATCAACATTAGACTGCCAGAGTTCTGCAGAGTTTTCAGGAGGAATCCAGAGAGACCGCAAATTTGCACCAGCATAAATGTCCAATCGCAAACTCTCTATGCTCAAAGATCGAATGATTATGCCTAAACTTCTTGAAAAGGGATGTGGGGAATTACTATATGTATTCGACCTAATCTAAGCCTTTGCACATGCCCAGGCGTCAAGACATTGTCTTGCTTGGAATTACTCTGCTCCTAATCATTTCGCCCTTTCTTTCAACTCGCTTCGCTTTATTGACTGTGAACGCAACAACGAACACTGCGCCACCATTGTGGGGCTTTACCGGAGCTTATGCAAACTACACTTTCAGCGAAGTGAGTTCAAATCACGCAGTTGATTCGGGATGGGAGGCCTACACAATTAACGAAGTCAATCTGACATCTGATACATTCAATATGACGACCACCGTCTACGATCCTGCACAGTCGTATGCTGGCCGAAGTTACGTTAGTTACGGAGCTGTCTTTCAGCTCAATCAGTCACTAGGGTTCTCAGCTCTCAACACGACCGAACTGGCGTCATTGAATCAAGGTTTATTGCCTGGAGCTCCCAACGAGAACATCACCGTAATTACCGCAACCTCAGTGACTGTGAAGGCAGGCACCTTCCAAGCAGATGAAGTCGCTGCGCGAGACAACTCGAGCCTAATATGGGTTAGTAGTTATTCAGGTCTTGTCTTAAAATCAACTCTCACATTCACTCAGAGCAATGGCGCGTCTAGCGGTCAAACTGCTCATCTTGTGACTGAACTTTCTACTACGAATGTTCCAACAAGCGAACCTTCGGTTTTCACAAATCAATGGCTTGTAATTGGTATCGTTGGGACCGTGGTTGCAGTTGTCGCAACTGTGGTCCTTGTGTTGCGACGCCACAAGATCGAGACTCCCACCCCGAGCGCTCCCGCCGCTGCGCCACCATCTGAACCTTCTTCGCAGTCCTCTGATCCTGAAAGCACTATGCCCAATAGCTAGACCAACACGTCAGTCTGTCACTTTACTTGAATCTTGTGAGTCTTTGTTTCTGTAGGGGTCTTCTTAGGAATTTTGACTTCCAGGAGGCCATTCGTTACGGTGGCATCCGCCTTCTCAGGTATCACTTCTTCGGGAAAAGCAATGCTTCGCTTGACTTTGGAGTACGTTCGTTCCCTGTGCACAAAACCCTCGTTCTTTTCATCTATGGCAGTCTCAGCTTCTCCTTCGATTTTGATGTCTTTCGGCGTCACCGTAATGTTGAGTTTTTCCTTCGGGATCCCGGGCACCTCTGCTCGCACACGATACTCAGTGCCAGAATCTATGAGATCTGCAAACGCGCGCCTAGTGTCAGGAAATTCAAATGCACGCCACCTTGGCGCGAGCCAGTTGCTTTCAAATGGATGGGCGAACGAACTGTCGAGTCTTTTTGTGAAATCAGCGAAGACCCTATCGATTTCTCGAGCATAATCATCCGGGCTCCACACTGCCATCTCGCTCCTCTTTTTCGGTTTCTGCATGCTTTTCTTCTCGGGCAAACTGTATTTCTTCCTTTAAGATCCATGTCATACAGTCTGATTTAAGAGGTAGGGCAATTCTCATGCATGAGAATGAGCTAGGCAATCTGTAAAGTCGCACTTCGTATGCTTAATTACCATTGTGGATTAGATCCGAATACTAACCAAACTTCTCTCTGCGTGGACTAGATGGAAAGAATAGGGACTCTTAGATTTCTAAGCAGGTACCCTGTCAAAGGGATGATGGGTGAAGACCTCAAAGTCGCCCGAGTGTCAAGACATGGGATAACCGGTGACAGAGTCTTTGCATTTGTCGATGAGAACAGCCAGAACAAGAAATTCCCTTGGATGACTGCCCGTCAGAGGAATGAGATGATTCTTTTCAAACCACGATTCCTTGATCCATCGCATGAATTTACCAAAGTTGAAATTCTGACACCTGAGGGATCGGCATACAACCTACCAAGCATTGAATTTGAGGAGTATCTCCAGAGAAGGTTCCAAAATCAACTCAGACTGCAATACTCCGATGAGGGCATGAAGGACAGCAAGCCCCTGTCCATGTTAGGACTCCAGACGCTCGATGCCCTGAAAATCGAACTCGGCATAGATCTTCTCAGGCATGAACGCTTTCGAGAGAACTTCTATGTGCAGTGGGAGGACCGAGGCCCCTACTACGAGAACGAGCTCGTAGGAAAATCGCTCAAGATTGGAGAAGTGATCCTCAAGATAGACAAGAAGAACGGAAGGTGCGTGGTTCCGACTTTAGATCCCGATAACGCTGCATCCTCTGGGAAAATACTGGAAATGATAAAACGCAATCACGACGGTTGCTTTGGAGTCTATGGCGTTCCTGAAAGGGAAGGAGAAGTGCGTGTCGGAGATTCGGTTTTCCTCATCTAGCCGGAATCCCAGATTATCTTCCGCATTCTGTAGATTGCTCTAAATCACTCAGGTTGAGGCTATCTATCGCAGATTATGTAATTCTGCCTTATGAACCGTCCTCTTCAAGACATAATCAAAGAACCTTTGCGTTGCATTCTCATCGGGGCTAGTCCATTCGGCTCAAAGCGTAGTCTTCTTCTCTACTCTTCTCAATGCAGATAGGAGCAACGGTTTAGTTCTTTGGCATGGCTTCCTTCCATCTCCGCTTCAATAATAAATCCTCCGTTTGCATCTTCTGCCTTTTTGACAGACCCTTTCTTTACCAGTTCCTCAAGAACAGTCCTAATAGAAATTGGATTCGAGCTACTTACCTTTGCCACAAGCTTGAAGCGTTTGCTGGTCATGTTCTCGTCGATACAACCAATAGAGCTCTCTTAATAAATGACCACACGGTCTTCTCCTCGGCCTGATTTCTTCCGCCTGCGCAATACAATCTTGCGCGGCTCTATTCTTTCTATAACAGGGACCAAAGAATTGCCGTGCATGCCAAAGTGGAAATGCATGGATCTGTGATTTGCTACATCTGCCGCTCTGTCTCGAAGGTGGTCCTTTACGGCTGTAGGAGTTTCCCGTTTTGTAATGCATTTGTCGTGGAGCCCACTTCGATGGCATGGATAAATTCCGTCTTAAGCATGCATGGGCAGTTCCTTCTTTTGGAGTGAATTGCTCATCGGCTCCGTTGTTGTACTAAGCGAGGCCAGCAAAAAATCTTCCATGCTTAATGAAGACAAGAACTTTCATATGACGAAGCGGACTTATCAAGCGAGACGTTGCTGCTCTGCGTATGTATGCAAGAAGGGATGTTGGTAGCCCGGCTCAGATTCGAACTGAGGTCACCAGGTGTCTTCTTCGAACCGCAATCCAGTCGGATTTGGTCCTAGATCCAGAGCCTGGTATAGGGAGGAGAGTGCGGCTATTTTGCGCCCTCACTTATCCTTAGCCCAACCTGGTGATTGGCCACTAGACTCGGCGACAGCTTCTCTAGTTACGCTGAGAAAGCCACCTCGACCGGGCTTCATCCGGGCTGAATCACGCTCTCTTTTGAGCCCAATATAGCACTTGTGTTTGGACTTTTGGATACGTTTAATTGAATTGCATTTCCAAAAAAGTCAGAGATCAAATTGATTGACGAAGACGAACTGCTACTCATCCCCGGTCCTACAACTCTGAGCTCAAAAGTTCGCGCAGCTATGGCTAGGCCTCAGCAAAGCCACGTCGCTCCTGAATTTTACAACACCTTCAAAGAGTCTCTTGATCTTTCAAGATACCTCTTTTGTAACACAAAAGGATTGCAGTTCCTCTTTACTGGCTCTGGAACGATAGGTATGGAGTCCGCAGCGATTTCTCTGCTTGAACCGGGAGATAGAGTGCTCTCGATTGAGACAGGATATTTCGGGCACAGGTTTACTATGATAGCAGAAATTCATGGTGCTAAGGTAGATGCAATTGTGACGCCGCTTGGGAAAAAAGCTGATCCCGATCTCGTCGAAAAACGATTGAAATCTGACAAATACAAGGCGGTGTTATTCACGCATGTTGATACTTCCACCTCTGTGATGAATGACACTTATGAGCTCAGCCAGCTTGCTCACAACAACGGAGCTTTCGCTGTTTGCGATTCGGTCTGTGGAATTGGCGGAGCTCCACTTATCTTTGACAGCGCAGGCGCGGACATTGTTCTAACCGGGTCGCAAAAGGCGATAGCGGCCCCACCTGGAGCCACGTTGCTTGCCGTCTCAAATGAAGCTTTTTCCGCGATGGAAAAAAGAAAAACTGCGATTGCTTCTTACTACATGGACCTAGTGAGATGGAAGCCAATCATGGACGATCCGAAGATCTATCTTACGACGCCAGCAGTCCAAGTGATGCTTGGTCTCCACGAGGCCCTTGTCGAAATAAAGGAGGAGGGAATCGAGAACAGGTGGAGGCGTCACAAGATCCTCGCCAATGCTCTCCAGGCGGGGCTTGAAGCGCTTGAGTTGGAACCAGCTGCTGAAGTACACAGCAGAGCTCCTACAGTAACGTCTTTTTACACTCCGCCTGGCAGATCAGCAGAAATTCAGGAGACACTCAGGTCCGAGTACGGAATACACATCGCGAGAGGCTTTGGAGAGTACAAGGACACTATGCTCCGAATTGGCCACTTTGGAAACTTTTCTGCAACAGACGTGCTTTCGCTCCTCGGAGCCCTTGAGCTAGTACTCACAAAAAGCGTCAGACCTTCGCCAGGAAAGGCGATTGAAGTTGCTGAGCCGTTGCTCCGCGCGGCATAATCATATCTTTTCGAGTACTTCGATTCCAAGAAAGCCCAAAGCGTGCCTTAACACGTTCATGGTGCCCTTTACAAGAGCTACCCGAGCATTCCTTATCGACTCATCGGGCTCTTGCACGACTCGGTTGATCTCATAGAACTTGTTGAATGCTTCGCAGAGTTCAAATGAGTAATGAGCAACCCACTTAGGCGCGAGCATTTTCACTGCTTTTTCAACTGCGATGTCAAACTTTGAAACCGCCGTTATGAGTTCGACTTCGCTTTTGCTTTTGAGAAGGTTCCCGCTAATCTCTGATTCTCCGGAAAGTGGCTCGACCACATTGGAAATAATGCTGGATGCTCTTGCATAAGTATAGAGCATATAGGGTCCAGTTTCCCCAACTAACCTAAGCGAATCCTCGTAGTCAAACACGATCATCTTGTCAAGATCCTGTTTCAGGAGACTGAAACGTATCGCTGAAATTGCAAGTTTTTCTGAAACGTTGTCTAGCCAGCTTGAATCTGTGACATCGGGGTTTCTCTTCTTTGTCTCCTGGAGAGCCTTCTCCTTTACAAGATCCAGTGCGTCGTCAGCATTGATGTAAGTCCCCTTTCTGCCAGACATGGTAATAATGCGTGCGCTCTCTTGACCCATTCCCGATTCTGCAGTACCGAGTTTCGAAAGAATGGTCGCCATCTTTGAGCTCAAAGAGATGATCGAATAGTCTACGTGGACATAACGCTCGGAGAGATCGCTTTCCGATAGCTGCTCAAGGATTCGGCGAATTATTCTTTGAAGTCTTGATTGTCTTGCATCAATTACGGTGAGACTTTTATCGGCTCCCCAGGGTATAGGCGAAATCTTTGTCTCACCAGCACTTGTCATTGTTCGCCACAGATCCTTTCCATTGGGTTGCACAATGTATTTGCTGTAAGAAAACATGTCCTGAATAATGCCGAGTTTTAGAGCGGCAAACGGCGTGTCTTTAGCGATGTAGGTAGCTGTGCCATCACTTCGAACAAGCACTTTGTCTTCTCCCTCTGTCTCGCCCTCAATGGACACAATCCAGCATCCTGCAAGCTTTCCTTCTGTTTCAAGCTTTGCGATTTGCTTTTTCTTCAATTCCTCAAAAAGTGTCTGCCACAGTTTTGTCGCGATGATATCTGATTCAAAGATAAGTACATCATAAAACGCCCCAAACCGCCAGCAGGTCTTCAGTTGCTCTCTCAATATTCTATCCGTGATTCGAGAGGCAAGGGGAAAAATCTGCGGATTGTGCTCTTCTATGGCTTTAAGGATCTGCTTTTGTTTCTCTTTGAGGGATCGATCTTCTTCATATTTGCGATTGACTGCGACGTAGATTGTATCGCCAGTGTAGTGATCGTACTTCACGCCTGCCGGAGCCTCCTCGGAAAACCCGGAGTGAACAAGCCCAACAAGAATATCCGCAACCTGAAGCCCAGAGTCGTCAATGTAGTTTAGCACATGCACGTCAAACGAAGTGAAAGCAAACAACCTCGCAAGACAGTCACCCAGAGCCACATTCCTGAGATGCCCGATATGAAGCGCCTTATTCGGATTCACCGCAGTGTGCTCGATCAGAACCGTCTTTCCTGTGCCGAGCTTCACGCGCCCGTACTCTTCGTCTTGCGAGCGTGATAGGACATCGGTGAAGAAACTATCTCTCTTGAGTTTGAAGTTCAGAAATCCTGCTGGGTGGCCATCTATCGACTCGATGTATTTGGAGGTCGGAATATATCTCTCGGCGGCATGTCTTGCAACGTTATAAACCACCTGGCCAGGACCTTTTCGCAGGCTACGCCCCAAAATGAATCCGATCCGAAAAGAGAGATCACCAAATGCTTTGTTAGGCGGTTCTGTCCATTCAAGACTCGAAGGTCGCGAATAGCCCAGCGCGTCAAGTGTTGAAAGTATGATTCCTTTTGACTCTTCTACGAATTCACGAAAGCTCATGACCTTGCCCTCAGATCCTCGGTAACATGTTGTATTGCCTCTACAGTGCCATCCCCTATTTCTTCCTTGCAGACATAGTCTGCACTTGACTTGATCTCCTCTTCGGCGTTTCCCACTGCAATCGAATATCCGCATATATCGAACATCGGGACATCAGTCGCGCTGTCCCCGATCACTACCGAATCTTCTGGCGAGATCTTCAGCAGATCAAGCGCTTGTCTCAGTGCGACGGCCTTCGTGATGCCCTTTCTAGTAAGATGGAGGGCGAATTTGCTGTCGTGAATTGAAATAGGCAACGACGCTTGATCAAGGATTCTCTGTCCCTCCACTGGGTCAAATGTGCGGAGCAAGACCACCTCGGTGAGGCGTGCACTCACAGGCTTTACTCGAACATCCGGAAAGTGCTTGCAGAGAAGATCATAGGCCTCAAGGCTCTTCGCCTTGTCAGAAAACAGTTTCATATCCGTGGGGGAAGTCATCAGAATCCCTCCGTTTTCGCACACAGCCATTTTTGTGGTACCTATGAAAACTCCTAGGTAGTAGGTGTCCCAAGGTCCCCGACCAGACGCGAGGAGCACTTCGTACCCAAGCTTGCGAAGCCATCTGATCGAATGAACTGCCTCTAGGTTAAGGATACCATCATAATCGCAGATTGTGCCATCAATATCGAGCACAAATGCTTTGTATTTCAAACTCTTTGACACACCTGTGTTGAAAGCGTATTTCTGATTAACTCGTGTTCGGATGCATGCGACTCAAGCCGATACGATTCTTCGAGATGTAACCAGAATAAGGGTTTAAATTCCTTAAATACACTGGCGGACGGTTTCGTGCGTAAATTGGGCCCGTAGCCTAGCATGGATTAGGGCGTCAGCCTGCGGTCAGGAGCGTGTCGCTTTTTACAAGGTACGGAAAGCGAGACTGCCACAATGCAGATAGCTGGAGGTCGTGGGTTCAAATCCCACCGGGCCCGCCACACCGCAGTACTTCCGGTTACCAACCCGAATCCTTGTCAACCTTGGCAAGATTTGCAGCAAGAGATCATTCATACAAAGCCTTCGCTAGCCAGCCACTCCATTTGTGTGTAAGGCAACACTATTTCTTGGATTCTACGTAGCTACTAATCCATCGTTTCGTGCCAAGAACTGTGACAGAAACCATAGCTCTTTTTCATGGACTTGAATTATCCGTATGAAAAGGTCTGATGTGCCAGGATCGTTATTTGCATCCGAAGTCTTTATCGCATCTTTGAATTCAGAGATCACAAGCTTGTGATTTGTGATTGCTTGTTCAATCATTGCCCTCACGGTCATGTTTGGATATGCCATTTTTGCGGTGGCAAGCCTGCTTACTTCTTCAGGAGAACCAATCGATTCAGCGCTCAGGATGCGCACTCTTTCTCCGAATTCGTCTATTCCTTTCAAAATTGCGTCAGCGTGCTCATCGAACAAAAGATGAATGTCCCGGAACAACGGCCCAAATGTGTTCCAGTGATATCTTTTGTAATTCATGAAGACTGTATAGCTGTTCGCAACTGCCCTCTGAAGGCTGTCTACTATAGATACTGTAGTCGCACTCTTTTGCATGGTTATCGGTTCTTGTGATGTATCTTAGGGTATTAAACAGAGCAGACGATCATCAAAACTGAAAATGACAATTCCTAACTGTCTGCTCTTCTCCGCTGAGCTTGCGTTGTAGGGCCGAACCTAGAAGCTAGCTGTCAGAATTGTTCGTGCCACCATTACACGAATCATTGCAGGTGTGTGATGTGGTCGGATTGGTTAGAAGAGACCCTTGCGAGGTCGAACTCGCGGCTGGACTCGATGTAGTCGAAGTTATGGTAGAAGGCACAGCAGAATTGTTTGATGGCGCATTTGAATTTGCAACAACGTGATTTGGGGTAGAGAATGGATTGAACATCACAAGACATACTCCGAGAAGACATATGCCCAACAACATTGCGAGTGAAATCATTGAAAGCTTCTGCATTGCAATTCACTGTATACGACTGGAAGTGCCTGACCTTAAGCATAATGTTTTGAGGATCTGTACAAAGAATATTGCATATCCGATTTGTGCATGTTTTCTCTGATTGGAGATAGTTCTGAATCCGATAGTAAAAAAATGGATTTACCACAAGTCTTCAGGCAGGTGTTGAGGCGAACATCAACAATTACTCATCTATCTCTTGAGCACGGTTGGAACCAGTTTTCGATAATGCCAACGAATTCCACTCAATCAGGAATTTCATAACAAGGTGCGACTCTTGAGGTGACACGATCCTGGCTTACGGCAGACATTCAATTCGGATTGTGCTCAAGAGTATTTCTGATGAAAAAATGTCCTGACCGTCTCCACAAGTTGAATAACTAAAGCACAATTGATTCCTTTTGAGTTATTCTTCCTGGTTTTCTAGATAGGTTTGCATAGCCAACGTCCTTTGCTTACACAGAACCCAAGAGGAGAATCAGATGGATCGTTCGAGAAAGGTTTGCGAGGAGTTCCTTTCTTGCTTAGCAAGACAGCAAGCTAGAACCGATAAATCAGAACTTCATTGCCCAATTCTTGGAAGTTGGTACACTGACTTCCAACCTTGACTCAGAGGCTCCATCAGATAAGGCTTCATCTCCTCCTCAGATCGTAGCGTTACTTTTTCAACAGGAGGAAGAGATCCTGAAGGAAATGCCTTAAGGATCTCGTCGTGAACAAGCGTCAAGTACTTCAATATCGCTGCGACTGGTCTTCTTGCTTTTCTTCCCGATGCCAAGGAAGCATTTCCAACGACGCCTTGAGGAGTTGCCCGGAGCTCAATCGGAAGGTGTCCTTCGCCTTCAGACCACCTATGTGGCCTCCTCAAAGGGTCTACCGATTTATCAAAGTGACCATCTGGTAGCAATCCTTTCAGATCAGTGGTTTCGGCGAGACTCATATCAGTCATGCCTGGAGGAAAGAGCAACAATCCAACCGAAGTCTCAGCTTCGTCAGCGTGGACGAAATGCGTTTCCATGGAATTAATCTTTCCTGTCGGGCTGAAGAACTCTCTGACGGATCGATGCCAATCGAGCACTTGAAAGATTCCAGGTAGCTGATATCTCTTCATGAACTCATGCAGCGCCGATTCGAGAACCCAGAACTGGCCATGATTGTTGATGATGATTTGTTTCCTAAATCCATCATTCCAAAGACCCAGCATCACTGCAATGATCATCTCTTTCACCGCTGTATCCGGAACAACTACGGTACCAGGCATGCCCACGTGATGATAGGGGTGCGCGCCATAATTTAACGGGTTGAGAGCCAGATTGACCGCCGCGCCTCGCTTGGCAGTGTAGCGATGGACCCCTTCCACAATTTGAGAGACCATGAAACTGTCGAAGCCAGAGATTGTATGGCGGCCATGATTCTCAGTGCACCCCACCGGAATCAGAACGATGTCGTCTTTTCTCCTGTTCTCAATGACTTCTTGCCTGACCGTAGTCTGAATATAACTTCCTGGCTTGCCTACTTCTGAGGCTGATGGGATCCCATACTCTGAAAGAATCCGTTCTATTTCGTCTTCTGATGAATCCCAAATCTCTTTCTTCAATCTTCCGACGCTAGTGTCTTCGAAAACTATCGCTGGATTCTCTGTAGTGATCCATAAACTCATTGTTGTACCAACTTCGGTTATGAAGATGCTAAGACATGCTTATCACATTTTCAGAGTCGGCTTGACGCTCCCCTGAACAGCTGGGTAAAACGACATTGCGACAGACAATGGAGGAAATTCAGTCGAATCAGGCGCCCACAATCATGATCCAAACCATAAAAGAACACGTTATCAATGAGCTAGAGTTCCCAGAGCGTGTCTGATCTTGAGTTCCTCTTCTCTAGTTCTTCGTGACTACCAGAAAGAAGCAGTCGAAAAGGCATTTGTTGCGAGACGCGCCACAATCAAAGCTCCGACTGGTGTCGGCAAGACCATAATCGCAATTGCGTGGCTTGAGAGAATCGAAAAAGATGCGCTAGTCATCGTGCCGACACAGGCGCTGATATACCAAGCGTGGTATCCGAAACTTGAGGAGTACGGGTTCAAAGACATCGGACAGTATTATGCTTACGCGAAAAAATTCGGGCCAGTCACGATAACAACCTTTGCAAGCGCGGTTTCTCATCCAACACTCCTTGATTCAGTCGACGCAGTTGTTGTAGACGAAATCCACCATCTAGGCGCGCGTACAGCCCTAACTCGACTTCTTCCCAAGCTCAAGGAGAAAGAGTTCGTTCTAGGTCTGTCCTCCGTTCCAGAAAGGGAGGACAAGTCCCACGAGTTCTTTCTAAGCGAGTTTCCTGTTTGTTACGATCTTAGCCTTGGAACTGCCCTTGAAAGAGGATATGTTTCCCCCATACACGTGATCGAGATTCC
>DAIDAB010000033.1:15749-16111 GCA_027310845.1 bacterium
AACGCGACCAATACAACGCCCTAACGGAGAAGATACAGCGTGCGTTCAGATTATGCGGGCCAGAGATTTCAAGATGGATGAATTGCTACGACCCTACCACAAGACAGTACCTCGGGCGTCTGGGCATAGCAGCAATGAGCAAGAGGAAGAAGCTCCTCTCCGACGTAGAGTCAAAAAGAGAGGCTGTGCTCAGGATTATTTCAGAACACTCGGGCAAGAGAGTCATACTCTTCTCCGAATCTGTCCCAGCAATAGAACATATGAAACTGTTTTTGAAGGACCATGGTATTGCATGTGAGACTTTTCATGCTGGCACTGAGCCTTGGAGGAGGCAAGAGATCTTGACGGAATGGGGGAAAAAG
>DAIDAB010000034.1 GCA_027310845.1 bacterium
GCATTAAAAAGAATGACCGAAGAAGGACTTGAAACGCCTTATTTCTCGGCCCCATTCTTCGGGGAACTGAGCGTAAAGACAAACATCTCTTCACAAGAGATTACGAAATCCCTTGTGAAGTATGGAATCCTGGGTGGACTTCCACTTGGGAGATTCTATGAGCAGTTGAATCAGGTTTCCTTGTTCTCTTTCAATGAGACGCACTCGGTCGCCGACATTGAGAAACTTGTCACTGCATTGAAGGATAATGAGAAACTCACTAGGTGAGAAGATTGTTGAGATTCAGGCAAGCAATTTGGGAAGAACCCATGTTGAATGAGCTTTCAAGAACAGGCAGAATCGGATTCTCTCTTCCAGAGATCCCCAAGTCTATGCGAGTAAATGTCGAAGATCTCTCAAAGGTAATCCCAGACGCCATGCTCCGCACAAGTAATCTTGACTTGCCCCAGCTTTCTGAACCAGAAGTTCTTCGGCATTATGTGCGACTCTCCCAGATGAACTTCGCAATAGACGTTGGCATGTATCCTTTGGGCAGCTGCACAATGAAATACAATCCAAAAGTTTCTCAGCGCATTGCTCGCAATTCCAAGATAGCGAATCTGCACCCATATCAAGATGAGGAGACCATCCAAGGAGCCCTTGAGATCCTCTATGAGTTAGAGCGTATGCTTTGCGAGATTACAGGGATGGATGAAATCTCACTTCAACCTGCTGCTGGCGCTCAAGGCGAATACGTGGGAGCTCTTATGATGAAGAGCTATTTGCACGACAAAGGGATGCAAGAAAAGGATGAGATGCTTGTACCTGATTCCGCCCACGGCACCAATCCTGCTAGCGCCACAATGGCGGGATTCAAAGTTGTCAAGATACCCTCTTCTGAACAAGGAATCGTAACAGCCGAGGCGCTTAAGGGATTAGTCTCCCGCAAGACTGCAGGCATGATGCTCACCGTGCCCAACACGCTTGGCATCTTCGAGAGAGAAATTGTAGAAATTACTAAGACTGTGCACGAACTAGGCGGATTGATGTATTACGATGGGGCCAACATGAATGCGCTTCTGGGTAAGGTGAGGCCGGGAGACATGGACTTTGATATTGTTCATATAAATGTTCACAAGACTTTCGCCACCCCTCACGGCGGTGGCGGTCCAGGAGCAGGGCCCGTCGGAGTATCTTCAGCTCTGGCAGAATATCTGCCAATCCCACGCATTGTTAGAAAAGGCGAAATGTTCTCCCTGGATTACGACAGACCAAAGAGTATTGGAGCGATAAAATCATTTTACGGGAACACAGCGGTCCTTGTTAGGGCGTATTGCTATATATTGTCCCTTGGAAGAGATGGTTTGAAGACCGCATCTGAACAAGCGGTACTCTCGTCAAACTACTTGTTGTCTCTTCTAGACGATGAATCTTATTCTTCCACAACGATAGGCGTTCCGTCGAAGCATGAATTTGTGGTCAGTGCTTCGCCGCTCAAGAGGCGAACGGGCGTTTCGGCCGGCGACGTAGCAAAAGCAATTCTTGATTCAGGCAAACATTCGCCTACTACCTACTTCCCCTTGATAGTGAGTGAAGCGTTGATGGTTGAACCGACGGAGACTGAGCCTAGAGAGAACCTCGAGACTTATGCTGAGACACTCAACGAAATTGCGAAAAGGGCTCAAGAGTCAAAGACTGAGCTCTTGTCGGCACCACACAACACTGCGATAGGAAGACTTGACGAATACCGCGCCTCGCACCCAAATACGATGATTTTGAACTGGAAAGAGTTGAAAGCGCGTTAATATGCCTCTTTCCAAAGCATTGGAGCCCCAACGTCGCATCTTAGGGAAAGTTGGCAGAAAGAGAAAGCAATCGAGATTCCCTCCTCGTAATAGGCAGGAAAGAAAGAAGATTGCAAAAAATCAAATAGCAAAGCTTCTCGAGTTAGCGCTGAGCGAGCTCCCATCGAATGGCCGTCAGGCTGAAAGACATGCATCGATTGCCTGGGCCCTTGCTACAAGATTCAATGTAAGGCTTAGAGAAAAACGGTTACTGTTCTGCCATTACTGCAAGCAATTCATTGTGCCTCCGACAACAGCAAGATACAGGCTGAGCCGTCGCAGGGTCGGAATAAACATTACATGCTTCAGATGTGGAAGAACGTACCGAAAGCTCTTTTCAAAGGCTAAATAGAGCCGCCGAATAGGCCTTATAATACTCGAAAAGGACACTCCAGAACTCCATTCAGAAGATGAGGATATGAAATATGACCACTGTTCATGACGTTCCACAACAAATTCTGATCGCAAGAATTGCCGATCATCTAAGACATGTTTCCCAGGTGGCTCCACCCCAGTGGGCGGCCTACGCCAAGACAGGCTCTCATACGCAGAGGCAGCCTGCCGAGAAAGATTGGTGGTATACGCGCTGTGCTTCTCTCCTGAGAAAAATCTATGTCCACGGTCCCGTCGGTTTGAGTCAGCTCGAAAGTGACTATGGGGGAAGAAAGGAGATAGGATATTTCCCAGGACATCATCGCGACGCTGGAGGTTCTGCTGTTAGAAAGGCCATCCAGCAGCTAGAGTCCGCAGGACTGGTCGCAAAACAAGGTAAGAAAGGCAGAATACTCACAGGCAAGGCAGTGAGTCTGCTAGACCGGCAGAGTACTGAGATCCTGAAAGAGGTCGCAAAAACGAGGCCTGAACTTGCCAAGTATTTGTAGGATGGATAATCCTCTAGCCATTTGACACAACGAACAGCCTTGATGGAAGCCAATTACATGTCGCCTGAAGACAATTCTGATTCAGCCGCAAGACAAAGGAGTAATGCGGAACAGGAACGGCAATCAAAAGCCGCTAGAGAGCAAATGCTGCGACTCGTCTTCTCGTCGGAAGCGAGAGAGAGAGTGAATAACATCAGAATGGTGAAGCCAGAGCTCGCTGCTTCTGTAGAAAACCAAGTGTTTCAGCTCGCTGCCTCTGGCCGGCTCAGAAAGCAAATAACGGATCAAGAGCTGAAGGAGATGTTGAGCTCCTTCCAACAGCCGAAGCGCGAATTTAGGATAAATTGGAAGTAACATCAGTAGAATGTGGTAGAACATGAGCAAAAAAACTTCGGGAATAAAGAAAAGGTTGCTGCGAATGAGACGACAGGCATATCCGGTGCCAACTTGGGTAATTGCCAAGACTAAGCAAAAGGTGCGCACTCATCCACAGCAAAGACAGTGGAGACGACAGAAGCTCAACGTAAAGTAAAGGTAAATTGGAAAAGGAGATAGAATTCAGAAATGCCAGAAATGGAAATTGAGCTCGAAAGAGTGTACAACGTGCCGCTTTCGCGGGCATGGATAGCACCCCGACACAGGAGAGTCGTTAGAGCGGTTAATGTGCTAAGAGAATTTGCCGAGCGACATATGAAATCGTCGGATATAAAGATCGATTCGGAGCTTAATGAGACTCTATGGAAAAGAGGGATAACAAAACCACCGCGAAGGATAACAGTGAAGATGACAAAGGACGAAGACGGGCTGGTAACAATCTCGCTTCCCAAGGCTGTTAAGGAAGAAGCGGAAAAGATAGAGAAAAAGCCAGAAGTAGCGCAGCTTCCTGAAGCAGTTCCGCAATTACCTGAGGCAGGAGAACAGAAAATAGAAGCTATCCCTTCCGAGAGTGCAACCCTGATCGAGGCCAAAGTCGAGGCAAAAAAGCCCACGCCTAAGAGAATTGCTCCGAAGAAAAAGCCAGTAAAGGTTTCTGCCGCAGAGAAGAAAAAGAAACCCGCGAAAAAGTCCAAGGGATCTGCGAAGAAGTAAGACGACGCACTATTGCACGTTTGCTTCTTTGATTTTGAACCAATTCCTGTACAATTCTGGGATAGGAGAGCCATACCATTTTTCGAAGAGTTGCCGTATCTGGGCTGCCGTCTCGACACCAGCAAGCTGTGCTTCTTCATCGGACAGCTGGTACGCGTCAACTCTGTCAGTCCTATAGAATTCTATCAAGAGTCTCGAGGATTCAGCCTTCTGCCTGAACCGATTCTCGATCACATAGTAGGTACCTATCTTTGGGCTCTTTCGGTAGGTCACCTGGACTCTGCCGTCGACTATTTTGTCCACTAGATCTTTGATGAAGATTATTTGTTTTGGTTTGTTCTCGTATTGTTGCAAGTATTCAGGCCTCCAAAGTGTTGGAAACTTGTGAAGCGCAATCTCGACAGCTTCATTGAATGACAGGTCTTTGCCAAATTCGGCGTCCAAATCAATTTTTGCTATTTGGTCTTCGCTGACGCAGTTGCGATGCATCCATTCTTTGAATTTTCTGAAAGTGGAAGGATTCGCAAGCCCCCTTGGACCAAAAGACATTGACTCACTCCAAGCACGCTGGTCCTTCTATGTGTCTTTCGATCGACACTGGGAAAAACCATCAAGCTTCAAGATCTGAAAGCAGCAATGGGACGTGCGAAATGGCATCTGGGTCTGGATCCAAATTTGATGTGAAGCTCCTCATAGCGAGGTCCACTGGATCGTAGTTGTCATACTTTGTGCTGGAAAAACCGGTTGCCATTATGATCGCAGTCGTGACGGCGCTGGAGTTTGCAGAGAGGCCATATTCAACTTGCATGTCGCCCCTTCCGAGGACGCCCGAAAGACCACCTATTGATCTAACTACTTCACCCATTGTGATTGACTTGTCTGAGCAGAGATGAACAATTGATTTCATTGCCTCCCTTTTGTCCACAGTATTGTCAAAATGGTTCACCGCATCTATCACGGCTTGCCTGCACTCTTTCCCACTCTCTCCAAGGCAGAGTACACTATAGGAACTCGTCTTTACGAAATCCACGACGTTGTTTAGTCCTACGCTGAATTCATGTTGGTCTGCAGAGCCCAAAAGCTTGTTCAGAGCTAGTGCTATCTTTTGATTGACTAGAGCAGATACATCGATGGCAGGCATCTGATTGCGAAGAAGCTCATCATTGTCGATCAAGATAACGCCTGAACTGAACCTCCTCATTTGTTTCAACGCTAGACCAGCAAAATAGTGTTTTGGCTTCTCAAAGTTGTACGGCATCACCAGGATTGAGACGACAATCGCATTCCTCTGCTTTGCTTCCTTAGCAATTATGGGAGCCAGCCCAGATCCGACAGTTCCACCCAATCCAGCTATCATGAACACTATTTGGCTATCAGCCAGATGGCGCCTTATCTCAGGAAGCCTTGAATGCAAAAGGCCTCTGACATTGAAAGGTGTGTTCTTTCCGGTCGCCTTGGCGTCGATAAGAACCTTCTCGCCTCGGCTCACATTCGCGATGTCGTGATCATCGCACGTCACGTAGACAAAGTGTTCAAAGAGTCTACTCTCTTTGGAAAGTTGATTTGAAATTCGGCATCCAGCACTGCCGACGCCGACAACTGCTACTGTGCGTCCATACCCGGGCTCAGAATAAGGAAATTCAGTTAATTTTCGGTCTCCAGCGGACAAGGGGTGTTCAGGTCGTGAGACGAGGCGGGTTCGATTTTAATTTCGATGCTCAGCTAAATATGAAGTATTTGTCAACAAACCAATAACGACGATCTACTCGACTCTCTCAATAGGGATTGTTCTGAGTGTTGAGGCCGTCACGTCAACCACTCGCACTTTGAAAAGCCTACCTACGAATCGCTCGTAGCCATCTCCAAGCTTTTCTGCTTTTAAGACACATGGTTTGTACGCGAAATTCCTTCCAATGAGAGCACCCTTTCCTATCTCATCGATGAGGATCTCGCCCTCCCATCCGAGCCAGCTTCGGTTGTTCGAAGATGCTATCTCCTTGGTGAGCTTGGTCATTCTCGCTGATCGCCCCCTGGATAGCCCCGAACTAATCTGGTCTTCCATCAAGGCAGCTTTGGTACCTTGTCTTGCCCCGAATCTCGAGATATTGACAACATCAGGTCTTGACTTTCGCAAGAGCTCCATTGATTCCTCAAACTCCGCCTCGTTCTCCGATGGAAAGCCCACAATTATGTCGGTGCTGAGTGTGAGGTTTGGAATCCGCTTGCGAAACGCATACACCGTGTCGTGATATGTATCAACGGTATAACCCCTTTGCATTTCCGTAAGAATCCTGTTGCTGCCAGATTGGACAGGCAAGTGGAGGAACTTGAAGATTTTCTCCTCACAAAATGCATCTACCAATCTGTCGAGCATCCTACCCGTGAGAAGCGGGTTCATCATGCCCACTCTGACCATGAAATCCCCTTCGATCTCACAGACTCGCCTCAGAAGTTTCGCAAGGTCAGTCTTCGAATCTCTTCCATATGCAGAATTGTCCGTTGAAGTGAGCCACACTTCCTTGGCACCATGCGCTGCAAGATTTCTTATCTCGGAGACTATCTCGCTCTCAGGATAGCTGAACACAGTGCCCTTTACAAGCTTCACCTGGCAAAAGGTGCAACTGCTCAGGCAGCCTGAAGCAATCTCAACAATGCCCACCACTCTATTCTTTCGAGTGCGCGGCATCCCTAGCTTAATGAGTCTCGTAGGTTCGGTGGCGTTCAATTGTCTTCCAGAAAGTGCAGTTTCGAGCGCGGGCACTATTCTTTCCAAGTTGCCGGGTCCAATAAGAGTCAGGTTTGGATTAATCTTCAGTATTTTATCCGGCTCAGCCCTTGCCAAGCAACCGGCCACCACTACGCGTTTGCCACATTGTGATGAAAGGTTCCTGATTCTTCCAAGCATTCTCTGCTCCGTTACCGATTTGACACTGCATGTCACGAGGACGCTTAGATCCGCTTCGGTCTCACAGTCAACAAGTTCATAGCCGCCACGCTCGATGAGACAGCTCAAAATCTCAGTGTCCGCAAGACTCGCGGAGCAGCCATGCCCTTCAATGTAAACCTTTGTACGGTTCCCAAGCGCCTCATAGGCACGATTCTTAATCAAAGGAATCTCATCCAAGGTTTGCCACGCCTTTTCAGACCTACTGCATCTTCCCACTTATGCGTTCTGGAATCTGGCTAGTACTTCGGCCCGCCAAGATCGCCTACAAACAGATGTTCGAAATGTTGCATTCAGCCATGGCTTGAAATTCACCGCTTATTTGGTAGATCCTGCTCTAGAGTCATGTTGCGCGTTGAGTTCGGTCCGTGTCGTATTCGAAATGAACTAGTAAAGGACTTTTTCAAACAGGAGCGATTGCTACTGGCTCATCGTGCATCGCAATTCTTAATTCAATACCATAGCGGAGCATCACCTGAGATCTGATGACAATTGGAGGAGCCTCGCGATGTGCTGGTTCTTGAGGAGGCCTCGCTAGAGCTTCTTCCGATGAAACTTCAAACTCACGCAAGTGCCAGAAGAGTGGAAGAACACTTCGGAGTGAGGCCGGAAAGACAGATCCTAGACAGCAACTTTCACAGGACAGCAATGTCTGCTCTAAAGGATTCAGGGAAACGAGGGAGGCCGGATGTTGTACACTTTGCTTTGCTTGACGCAACCTCAACCCCGTTATTCATGCGGGGAAGAATCAAGGTGGTAATGCATACCATCGGAGGAGAGACTATCTCTCTTAAGAGCGGAACCCGTCCCCCTAGGAATCTCCAGCGCTTCTGTGGGGTAGTATCGAAATTACTTTCATCGGAGCAGGGCGAGGCTGAAGAGAGACTGTTCAAGACATCTCGAAAGCAGACCTTCAGCGAGCTGCTCTCTTCGCTCGGTGTCGAAAGAGTGGTCACTTTGACAAAGCTTGGCATTCGTCGTCAACTTGACCAAGTCGTCCAGATTTCCATGGATTCTGAAAAGACAGCATGGGTTGTCGGAGGGTTCGCTCATGGACATTTTGAATCAGATGTAACAGCCAAATCCACAGAAGTGATATCGATATCTCAAGATTCCCTTGCTGCTCACGTGGTGACCTCAAGACTTTGCTACGAGCTGGAGCAATCATTCGGAATTTAGACTTACTCGTTCGAGGTCATTCTCTTTATGTCGAGAAGCTCATCGAGCTCCTCCTTCGAAAGACCTGACATCTCCTCGGCGAGCTCTCGGATTGAGCGTTTTGTCGCAACCGATTTCTTCGCAATTTCTGCAGCTTTTTCGTATCCGATCTTGGGAGAAAGCGCAGTTGATAGCGCACTGCTCATTTCAGCATGTCTTCTGCAGATATCAGCGTTGACCGTGATTCCGTCAACACAGTACTCAGCAAACACTCGAGAGCCACTTGTTCCAATGGCGATAGAGTTCAGGAGGTTCCAAGCAGCCACCGGCATCATGACGTTGAGTTCGAGCTGTCCGGCCTGCCCTGCCATAGTAACGGTCAAATCGTTCCCTATCAGCTGAAAACCGACCATGTTGAACATCTCCGCAATGCTTGGATTGACCTTCCCGGGCATGATCGAAGAACCAGGTTGTACGCTCGGCAGTTTGATCTCTCCGAGCCCTGCGGCTGGACCGGAAGACAACAGTCTGAGGTCGTTTGCTATCTTCGTGAAACTCACTGCCAACACTTTCAAGGCAGAGGAGACTTCAACGATGGCGTCAAGATTCTGAGTCGCTTCAAACATATTTTCGGACTTTCTAAAGTCAATTTTCGTGATTGAAGCAACCTCTTCGATTGCGTACTGAGCGAACTTTGGATGAGCGTTGAGGCCCGTTCCAACGGCGGTTCCACCAAAGTTCAGTTCCTTAAGAGTCTGACTGGCATTCTTCATCCGAGCTATTCCGTGAGCGATCATTGATGCGTATCCGCTAAATTCCTGCCCGAGTGTTATTGGGACGGCGTCTTGGAGATGAGTGCGCCCTATTTTCACAATGTCTTTGAATCCTTCTATTTTGCGCTCCAGGGATTCCTTTAGAGATTCAAGTGCTGGAAGAAGGCCATTTGTGATCGATTCCAGTGCTGCAATGTGTATTGCGACATGAAAGGTGTCGTTGGTCGACTGGGCCATATTCACATGATCGTTAGGATGAACCAGTCTGTAATTCCCGAGTTGCCCTCCGAGAATCTCAATTGCTCTGTTCGCGATCACTTCATTAGCGTTCATGTTTTGTGAGGTCCCGGCTCCAGCCTGAAAAGCGTCGACAACAAAGCTCGAGTCGAATTTTCCCTCGATCACCTCTGTGGATGCCTGCACTATCGCCTCACCAATCCTTTTGTCAAGAAGCCCGACTCTCAGATTGGCCTTCGCCGCGGAGCGTTTGATTATGCCTTGGGCCCTAATGAATTCCCTCGGCAGCTTTAGTCCGCTTATCGGAAAATTATGCACTGCTCGAATAGTCTGCACGCCATAGTAGGCGTCTTTAGGCACCCTTACTTCTCCCAGAAAGTCCTTTTCAATGCGATAGTCCGTTTCTGAATCATTCATGCTCAACGACTCACCATAGTAATCCGGCCATAGATTGAATGGCCTCGGGTACGATTAATCTCCTGTGTTGGGCTTTATGTTTTGCCCGAAGGTTCCGAAGTGCGCAGTATCTCATAATCATGGATTTGCTTTCACTGTATTCTTTTCCTCCCTTCATCTTTCTGCCTAGCTATCGCGCGCTCCTCCTTTTCGACTTCACTGAAGCTATCATAGAGTATCCCGAGCAAGTATCCGTAGACAACAGAAATCGGAAGGCTGGTGAAAACTGGAATCACATGGTAATAGTCGGGAGAGCACCCTATTTCCCAACCAGAGAGCCCCAGTGCTATGCCCAAAACGAACACGACTATGCTCATGAATACTCCCTTCTTCTTCGAAGTTAGACCAGGCAGGTGCTCATAGGCCCCACCATACACTCCGCCATAGATCACTCCCACAACCATTGCCCCCACTGCCCAGTCAAGCGAAAACACAACTAGGTCTGTGTTGAAAATGTCTGACGCCGAGGGTAACGTAATGGTCGTTATGAGCGTCTGCGTTCCTGTGGTTATCGCCGTCGTGATGTTCATGTTCGCGAGCTGTGTTTGAATGTATGACATCTGATAAGACCCGCAGAGTTCAAAGAAGCCCGTGTGAAGGAGCCCGATCATTACGGCATAGACGACGCCAGCCGCAAGTCCTGCCTTGAGCCCCTTGGATAGACTTCCCATCTTCATGTCAGCCAATCTGCTTCGGAATGCCGCACCATCTCCGCTTTTGCGTATTTACGCATAAAGGAAGGAGATGCAAAATGCAACAATCCACCTGTAGAAGAGCGCCGTTTCGGAAATCGCTTTAACTACTGTCGGTCGCGGTTACTGACACATGCCTTCAATCGGATTGATCGGAGGAACAGGTGATCTCGGAACAGCGCTTGCAATTCATCTGTCGAAAAAGTACGAGATTGTAACCATCGGATCTAGGAATATCGAAAAGGCTCGCGCAACTCTCAAGACGATTCTTCAAGAGAAGGGCGCGAAAGACCATCTTCTCAATCACCTGAAGTCAGCTTCGAATGCCGACGTGGTCTCTGAGTGCGACATTATAATAGCCACGCTTCCCCATGAAAACGCAATCGAGACTATCAAGGCCCTCGCAAAGAATTTTCGCCAAGAGCAAGTGCTTGTATCTGCAGTTGCCGTTCTTTCCAAAGTAGGAAGCCAGTTTTTCCCTAGCAGAGGCCTTGAATCCATAGCAAAACAGATGAAATCAATCGTGCCGAATGGGGTCGAGGTCGCATCAGCTTTTCAGACTGTCCCGGCCGCCATTCTATACAAGGAGAGGGAGATTTCGGCAGATGTCCTCGTAAGTGCCGAAAGCTCTAACACATATGAAAAGGTCGCTGACCTTGTTTCCTCGATAGAGGGCCTTCGACCTCTATACGTAGGTGACCTCGATCTAGCAGTAGAGCTTGAAGGATTGACAGCCCTAATTCTCAATATTGCGATACGGAACCGTCTTAAGAGCCCGACGTTGAAGATTAATTCTTTTTGAGGCGTTTCTCAAGCTTTGTCCCGCAAACAAGGCAATCTGCTCTCTGCTTGGAGTACTTCTTTCCGCATGCAGGGCAAAAGAACACCCACTCGCTTGCCGTCTTGATACCATTTGTCATCAGAGGGCGAGCCTTTATTCCAAGTCTTGAGGCGACATTCTCAACTGCAAAGTCATCCGAGAGCAAAATCGCCTCGTTCCCTTCCTCCTGTAGGTTGAGGCACAGCGCAAGAACGCTCAAATCTGCCTTGGACATTGAACTATCTCCTGTCTTCCTTGCAGCTTCCTGGACTGTTTTGAGGTTTTGAGGAGTTCCTTGAAGTACATTGATTTTCGAAAGAGCAATGAGCGTTCTTGTTCGCTCGTTTGATACTTCGCTGATGACATCAGGAGTGGTCACAAGATTCTCTGTTGTATTGGTATAAGGTACGCCTGCATAGAATGCAGTCGAGTCAAGCACAAGATACTGTTGCGGCATATGAAATACAATGAGCCTCGCTATCATTCATGTTAGAGAGGGTTCAAAGGCAGAGCTATTCCTCTTTTCACTAGACACTCTTCAGATACTGCTCTTTGTATGCCGCAAGACGCACCAAGTTGCGGGAAGCGCGGCTGTTGCCTCGAGGCACGAGGTCATGGTGCGATATTTCATCAAGTTGTTCTTAGTTATTTCTCCTTTTCAAGCTTTTCGCCTGCTGATCGCTGTGCCTCTCGCACTCATCAGAATCTCGCTCTTGAAATTTAGGCAAAGCCGAGATTCCTAAGCTGCCTGAACGGACCTCCGAGGTCAAATCTCACAAAGACCGCATCTCTTTCATGCTTTCTGAAGTCGACATATGTATTCGCTTCTAACGCGAAAACCTCTTGACCGTCGATCACAAGTTGGAGCGAAGAGTTCGCCATCAGACGCAGGATAGAGCTTGTCTTCTTGACCACGGTGGGAAATCGAGATATCGCACCGACTGGCGTCAAGATGAAAACATCAAGGGAGCCGTCCACAAAGGGAGCGCCGTAAGAGTATGAGTGTCCTGTAGAACCAGTTGGCGTGCTAATGATCGCCCCATCCATACGCTGTGTGAATTCAGCGCCGTCGTCATAGTCTATCGTGAACACAGGTGTACGGATTACAGATTGACGCATAGCAAATACTTCATTTAAGGCTGGAGGAAGGGAGTGTCTCTTGAATGATGTGTTCAGCCTCGCTCTTCGCTCCAGTCTGAAGTCCCCTCGAAGTATTCTCTCGATCGAGCTCTTAGCCTGATCAGGTTTGATTTCGGCCATGATACCCCGTCCGCCCACATTGACGCAGAGACAAGGGACGGTGCTGTCGAGAATTCTAAGCATCCTCAATATTGTCCCGTCACCTGAAACGGTTACAACAAGATCAACTCTCGAAGTGCGAACATCATTTACAGAGGGTACGTGCTCGACGTTCCTGAGATGAAGATTGGGGAAACTCGTGACCCTCAAGCCCTTGTCAAGCAGTATCTTGGCGATGTCTTGGGCTATCTCTTTTGCTTCTGAATGTCCCTCCTTGGAAATTATCGCAGCCCGAGAAATTTTCAGATTAAACAACTCCTGCCATGTTCGTCAATTGTCAGCCAAATTTTGAAGGAGAGGTGTTATTGAAAGAATCGCTTTGCAATATTCTAGCACTCCATCGCATCTTGACAAGTCGATTTTACAATATCTGTTCATTGAACGAAATGGAATCGAAATGATCATAATTAACGTTATATAGAGTCCTAGCGGCTTTGGATGAACAAAATCGTGAGGCGCCATGAGTAAACCAGTCGATCTTGGCAGCGTCAAGGAAGGATCCTACATCTTGATCGACGGGGAACCCTCGCGAATTGTTGAGTATGACAAGAGCAAGCCGGGAAAGCATGGCGCGGCAAAGGCAAGAGTCGTAGGCATAGGAATTTTTGACAACGTCAAGAGGAGCCTTGTTTCTCCAGTATCAGCTAATGTAGAAGTCCCTCTCATTGAGAAGAAATCCGGGCAAATAGTCTCCACATCGCCTACGAACGTGCAGTTGATGGATCTTGAAACATTCGAGACTTTCGATGTGCTACTGCCCGCCGACGAAGATATTAAAGCTAAAATTACTGCAGGAGTAGAAGTCGAATACTGGAAGGTGCTGGGCAGAACTAAGATTGTGCGTGTCAAGAATGTGTGACCGGGAGCAGGGACTCGAATAGCCCTAAAACTTGAAGAAGCCGCTCTTTTTCTTTTCGTCCTCTGTCTGCTTCAGCTCCTTCAATAGATCCTTCTGCCTGTCGGTCAGTTTCGTTGGAACCGCCACGCGGATAGTTATCATCTGGTTTCCCCGTGAAGCCCCTCCTAGAGCAGGCATCCCCTTTCCCTTTAGCTTCAGCACAGTGCCAGGTTGAGTTCCGCTGGGGATCTCGATCTCTGCGCTTTTTCCTTCGATTGTTGGTACCTGAATCGTGGTACCCAGTGTAGCATCGGCCATTCCGACAACTACCTCACAAAGCAGGTCTTTGTCCTGCCTGGCGAAGAAATTATGGCGCATGATGTGGCAAACGACATATAGATCGCCGGCTGCAGATCCCGTCTCTCCGGCATCTCCCTCACCCCTCAACCGAAGAGAAGATTCGTCCTCAATGCCTGCAGGAATCTTGACTGATATCTTTCTCTTTCGCTGCACAGTTCCGATTCCGCGACAGTCTCTGCAAGGGTTGTCGAGTATCTGCCCTCTCCCTCGGCAGGCTCTGCATGTCTCTATTCTGACAAACTGGGCAAACCCTGCTGAGCTTACGCGCTGCACCTGTCCTTTTCCTCCGCACTCAGTGCAAACCCGCGGGTTACTACCGGGCCGAGCTCCACTCCCCTTGCAGACTGGGCATCTCTCAGTTCTCGGAACCTCGATCTCCGTGGTGAGCCCCGCCGCGGCTTGCTCCAAAGTCATGTCAAGATCGTATCTCAGGTCTGCACCACGTCGCGTGCCCTTGCCACTGCCTGTCATGTTCCCAAAGAACATGTCAAAAATGCTGCCGGAAAAGCCGCCGAAACCGCCGAAGCCGAGATCTCGCAATATCTCGTCAAAGTTCGTCGTGCGGAAAATATCCTCAGCGGTGTATCTGCCCTGTATTCCTTCGTGGCCGAACCTATCATACTGCGCCCTTTTCGCGTCATCTGAAAGAACTGCGTAGGCCTCTGAGATTTCCTTGAATCTATCCTCAGCGCCTTGAGATTTGTTTCTGTCGGGATGGTACTGGAGCGCGAGCTTTCTATACGCTGATTTTATCTGATCCTTAGTCGCATCCTTTTGCACGCCGAGGACTTCGTAGTAGTCTCGCTTCTCAGCTGTAGTTGCCATCTCAGGTCAGCTCTTGGACGGGCTTCCTTCCTGGTCCACTTTGTATTCCGCATCCACGACTTTCTTTTCCTCTCCACCTTGCGATTGGGTGCCCGCACCCTGCGACGCGGCAGAGGCGGATGCTTGTTGGTAGGCGATTGTGCCGATCTCCTTCAGGACATTGCTCACTGACTCGACCTTCTGTTTCACTCCTTCAATGTCAGTTCCTGCCATAGCATCTTTCAGCTCTTTTGATGCAGCGTCGAGCTTGCTGAGCATATCAGCCGGGATCTTGTCTTTCAGATCTGATTTCGTCTTTTCGACAGTGTAGAGAAGGCTATCAGCTTGGTTTCTTGTCTCGGCCTCCTCCTTCTTCTTCTTGTCAGCTTCCGCGTACTGCTCTGCTTCCTTGACCATTCTATCCTTTTCCTTGTCCGAGAGCTTGGTTGAAGCAGTGATTGTTATTCCCGTTTGCTTTGCCGTCGCAAGGTCTTTTGCGGCCACGTTCAGTATTCCGTTTGCATCGATGTCGAAAGCCACTTCAATTTGTGGAACCCCTCTAGGGGCTGGTGGAATTCCTGTCAGGTTGAAATTGCCAAGCGATACATTGTCGCCTGCCATCGCTCTTTCTCCTTGCAGCACATGCA
>DAIDAB010000035.1 GCA_027310845.1 bacterium
GGTCCTCGATAGTGTTTATGCGTAATTTTCTTACCACTTGTAATCTTCCCAGTACTTCCCAATTCTTCTTAGCTTCCTGAGATCTGATATTACGTTCGTCTCCGATTAAAGCAACGGTAATTCTGAACTTTCCCTTCCAATAGCAGAGATGCCTTGCTGCGACAAAGGCATCTCCACCGTTGTTCCCTGTCCCTGCTACAACAAGCACATTGAGTGCCGGTGCATTGGAGTAACCTCGGTCGCACTGACCGAAAAAATGATTGTAAACGAATTTTGCTATTGAGCCACCAGCGTTTTCCATCATCATCATCTTCGATATTCCGATACTTTCCCCCTGGTTCTCCAGCGCACTCATTTCCTTTGTCATCAATTGTCTAGTAAACAGATCGATTGTCATTATTTTCTCACTGGGCTTTCATTTGGCTGTCGCAATGCAACACATTGCAATCAAAAGTGATTTAACGTCTTGCCTTGTTCTTCGCCAAAGAGAGTGATTAGCGCCACTTGGAAAGACCGTCTCGTAGAGTTAGCGAATCTGCGCTCGAAATTGCAAGACTAATGATGCCGCAAGATGCAAATGTCCAAGGGAACGTTTATGGTGGCACAATAATGAAATTGATGGACGAAGCTGCGGGCTCAGTCGCAGCAAGGCATTGCAGGACGAATGTTGTCACCGCCTCAGTGGACAGGATGGATTTCTTCAAGCCGGTGTACATAGGGAACTTATTGATTCTCAAGTCTTCGGTCAACTTTGTTGGAAAGACTTCGCTCGAGCTAGGGGTGAGAATCGAAGCGGAAAACATGAGGACTGGAGATATAGTTCACACTGGGTCATCTTACCTAACATTTGTCGCATTGGATGACCAGGGCAGACCCGCACTTGTGCCAGCTATCATTGCGGAAACGAACACAGAGAAACGAAGATACAGTGAGGCACAGATGAGAAGGGAGCAGAGGCTCGCTCTTGCGCGAAAAATAGACAAATCGTAAGCGACTCTTCATCTGTTAGAGGATCACATTGTGAACAGCGATAGGATTCATAGCTTAAACCTTGTGGCGTATCAAACTAGGAGACCACAAGGCCGCCACATCATTTTCCGGAACCTGTCTCGAGGACACAAGCTTGGCTCCGGTTTAGAAGGTCGATCTCATAGAATGGATTGCAAACTGGCACTCCAATAGCGATGAGTATTAAGTTGCGAACTGGTTTGAAGCTTTCGGAATAGTAACCCTCGTATGCACAGGCATTTCTAGCACAGAGAAAAGGAGTCCTTCTCCCTTCTTGAACATGCTGGATTGCCGCGAAGGCTAACAACAACCTCGAAGGGATCAAACGAACAGCGCCCTGAAGAATTCGCTTGCTCATTCATTATAGGCATCCGGAAAAGAATATTATCTTGCCCAGCGCGAACCAGGCCAGATCGTCTGAGTGCGGATTGGATTTGGAATTCAGGTGCTATTTCTGTGACGAAATCAAGAATGAGGAGCCATTCTTTTTCGAGATTGCGGGACAGCGTAAAGAACCCGTCTGCGCTCGATGCCATGACAAGATGGAAATCGTGAGAAGGCTCAAGAAGAGCGAGTCTTCTAACAGGCAGTAGATAGAACTGGCTTCATTAGGTTGCTCTTGTGGATTGAGACTCTCTTTGGCTTTCTTCTATTCTTGAAATACCACACTTCTGCATTCGCGTTGAAGGCCTCGGCCCAAACCTTTAGTAGCTCAAGTTCTTCCTTCTTTGCTCTTGCAGAGCCACTCTTAACCTGAATAAGAAGAATGCTACCTGATCTCGCAGCAAAAACATCAACAGGTCCGTGAGACATTGCACTGCGGCTACAAACCCATCCCGAATTTCTCAGGGTATGCATCACCTGATACTCCCTCGCCCTCCCTTTGCGATAATTAGAATTGGGCAATACTTCTAACCCCTAGTTTCATCACTTTTCGTCGACAGAAAGCTCAAAAAGAGAAAGAGCGTGAAACGTGTCTTTGCTGATCGGATTTTGCAAATAGAGCCCCGATTCACTCGTCTTCTTCGTCCGCTTCAGCTAAAGCGGGTGGAGGTCCGTCGGCCTCGGCATCAAGCTTTTCCAAGGAAAGAAGCTCGAAGCGGTATATATTCTCCATATCCATGTTGTACTTTTCCTTGAGAAAAGTCACCACTTTCCTGCTAAGTGTTGCCCTCAAAGCCTTGAACCTGAACATGTACACTATCGCAAGTTCCAGAGTTTCGACGTCGATTCCATTCGGAAGATCGAGTGTAGCGATGTATCTTCCTTCCGGGAGCTTCTCATAGAACTGAACGTCAATCCTTCTGTCCTTCTTGTTAATGTCCAGAATGTAGCCTGAGCCGGTCCATTCCTCTGACTCTTTGAACTCAGCGTGTTGAATTTCCTCAGCGACCCATTTTGGGATAGATTCTGTTGACATTTCTAGGTTCACCCGAGTCGTGATTTGAAAAGTTTCATGAAAGGCCTAGACAACTCCGATTTCCGCCAATTGCCGGATCGACGACAAGTGTCTATTTTAATAAATCGAAAAAGAGAAGATCTAATCCGAATGCGATAAAAAGCAGATATGCATCTGATTTTTTCTGCTGAAGTCTAGAATGAGTAGCAATCTACTTGAAACTTCTCTTGCTTCTGCTTCGAAGAAACTTGACGAGATATCTGCTCGAAGGGAGAGACTGATTAAAGAGTCAAGAGACATCATATCGCTTTCATCGAAGGCGATAGTTTCAGTCCACACTTCGGATCTTGCCGCTGCAAAGACCTTCTGTGCTCAAGCTAGGAAGCAGCTTGGGACTCTTAGGAGAGTAGCTGGCGCCGATCTTACACGCTACATTTTGGTTCCCGAGCAGGAATATGTTGAGTGCTCTGTCATTCTCTTAGTCACAGAAAGGAAGAAGATACCCTCGATGAAGAATCTTGGAGTCACAACCGCATCGTATATTCTTGGTCTTCTTGACGCTGTGGGCGAGCTGAAGAGAGCAGTGTACGACAGAATCAGGCAAGACGATCTTGCTTCAGCTGAGATCATGTTTTCCACAATGGAAATGTTGTACACTATGGTTTCCCCCTTTGCAGTATACGATAACATTGTCCAAGGTGTCAGGAGAAAGCTCGATGTAGCAAGGATGTTAATAGAGGACACGCGCGCAACCGTTACTGAGGAGGTTAGGCGCGCAGAATTCGTCTCCGCAGTTAATGAGCTTTCTTCAAGACTTGGGACCAGCCCACTCTTGGAGAAGGGAATGAAGCACAAGGGGGCCGCGACAAAGAATGAATCAATCGCGAGCACTGATGCTCAGATAGATGCAGATGAAGATACACAATAAGATGAAAGAGATTCTGAATTTCCAAGACAAGAACTCAATGCGAAGAAACCCCAAATGCTGAAACCATCTCATATACCGACCATAGTAGAGCTTCTCGCCGAAGGAGCCAAGGACAAGCCGGTTCCGCTGACAACGGTCGAACTCGCAAAGAAACTTGGTAAATCCCAGCAACTTGCATCAAAGCACTTGGACGAAATGGAGCGTGAAGGACTAGTCGAAAGGATCAGGAGCCGAGGGAAGACATATGTCAAGCTCACAAAAAAGGGCATTTCGAGTGCCTCCGAGCTCTATGCATCGCTTCAAGCAGCCTTTGGAGTCGGGGAGCAGCTGCTGGAAATTAGTGGCACGATATTCTCGGGCCTGGGGGAGGCAGCATATTACACTTCCATGAATGGGTACAAGAAACAATTCGTTTCCAAACTTGGGTTTGAGCCTTTCCCAGGCACTCTCAACCTTCGCCTCAGTACTCCTCTAGACAGAAAGTTGAAGAGAGATCTTGCTTCATCAAAGGGCATACATATCGAAGGTTTCAACGATGGCACAAGAACTTTTGGTGGGGCAGAGTGCTTTAGAGCAATGCTCAATGAGAAGACGCACTGCATGGTTCTTGTCCTAGAAAGGACGATTTACGATGATTCTGTGCTCGAAATAATAGCGCCAGAGAACATCAGAAAGGCACTCAACCTTAAGGACGGCAACAGGGTTCATGTAAGAATTTCTCTGCGAGACTCAAGTCTCTCTTAAGGAGTCTTGCTTCTCAGCAATTATCTTCGAACTCTTGATAGAAGGCATCGTGCTACTGAGCCTTACCACTTTCACCTGAACTCCTCTTTTTTTTGCTTCTTCAGAAATACGAGACTCTGAATGTGTTTGATCATATCCAAGGGCGATGATATCAGGTTTCAGTAATTCAATCGTCTCGAAGATGTCAGTCGTACTTCCCAGAACGGCGCCATCAACTGGCTTTATCGCAAGAACCAATCTTCGCCTTACTTCCTCTGAATTAAGCGACTTTTTGTGCTTATTCTTCTCAAATGTGATATCCCTAGCCACAGAGATCACAAGAACATCTCCCAGCGCCTTTGATTTCTCGAGAGTCTCCACGTGCCCCGGATGAATGATGTCAAATGCTCCGCCCGCCATTACTACCTTGATATTTTTTCGGCCCTTCGCAGTGAGAGTGTAACTACCGCGTGTAGCATCAAGTAGCCCTTGTTTTTGAAATGATGAGAGCATGTTGTCAAGATCTGCCTTTTCAGCTCCGAGTTCATCAGCAAGATCCAATAAAGTTGCGCTTCCAATCCCAAGTGAAGAGATGTACAGCTTGCCCAGCACCCTTCTCTGGGTCTTTGAAAGATCGGTCAAATGTCTAATCAGCCACTGCGCAAGTCCTGAATAGGCATGAACCATCCCTTCTTAGTCTTAAATGTGTATGCTGTTCCTTGTACACCAATTTGACACGATTCTTTATGAGGATTTCAAAAAAGTTTCAAGAAGAAAGCTATGTAGAGACCGAGTGCCCCACCTAGCGCGAAACAGAGAAGAGATGCGTAGTCGCTGGCCCGCATCGCCAACACATACATTGATGATGGTCTCCTGAGCGCACCGTATGCCCTTGCATCCATCGCTTCGGCAAGATCAAGACTTCTCGTCACTGCGACAGCAATCAACGGAACAAGGAGAGGTATCGTGTTCTTGAGCCTTTGAATCAGACTTCCCTTTTCGAATTCCAGTCCTCTCGAGCGCTGAGCGTCCATTATTTGAATTGCGTCCATCAAGAGAACTGGCACAAACCGGACTGCTATTACGAAGACCATTATGAAATCAATGGGTAGTCGGAACCATCGCATCACCTGCTCTAATTCGTCAGGTGTGGTGGTCAGGAAAAATATGGAAGTTGCTTGAATAACTTCGAACAGCCTGAGTCCGTTGATTATTCCTGCAGTCACAGACTGGTGACTCAAGAACACCGAAATCAAAAAGACTACAAAGGACAAACCACCAACGAATACTAAAGATTTGGAGAATCGCTTCGCAATCTGGGCAACCAGAGATATTACAAAGCAAAGAGCAATCAGGACTGAGAGTTCCACGACACTTTGACTGAGCAATCCAACGATAAAGAGTGTCGCGGCAAGAAAGAGCCTAATTCTAGGATCCATTCTGTGGATTAGTGAGTATCCACGAACGAAGAGAAAGCCAGAAGCAATCCACTGCAAAACTATGTCCCCCCAATTGCTAGCTGTGATATCTGGTCAGCGGCCTGGAATACGTTTGCAGGATATTGTGCAATCCTCATGGAATTGAAAAGTTCAACCAGCTGAGGTAGCAAAACACTAGCTTCCTTCATTTTCTCAACACTCCCAAACACCTCAGCAGCAGACCCGTCTGCAATTATCTTGCCTGCGGTCATCAGGACAGTTCTTGGCTGCAATGGCCAGATAAATTCCACATCGTGTGTAACAACAATAACCGTCCTGCTCTGGTTCTGAAGCGTCCGGATCATTTCGATAAGCTTCTCTTTCTGCTCCGAGTCCTGTCCGACGGTTGGTTCGTCAAGAATCAAGATTTCGGGCTCCCATGCAAGCACGAGCGCGTTGCAGAGTCTCTTTTTCTCTCCTCCGCTCAACTCCATCGGAGGCCTGTCAGCATACTGCTGTAATCCAAATGTGTCGAGAGCCCACCTTGTCCTCTCGTCAATCAGAGCTTGCGAGAAACCAAAGTTCTTGAGGCCGAATTGTATTTCGGATCTAACAGAATCTGAGAATAGCTGGTTGTTTGCATTCTGGAACACTATTCCAACTTTTCTCGAAAGGGTTGCTGAAGTCGTCTCCTTTGTATCGGTTCCAAAGACCGCCACTCTGCCGTGAGTTGGTTTGAGGAGCGCATTTATGTGGCGAACAAGCGTGCTCTTGCCAGCCCCATTTGTCCCCAGTATCGCGACTAGTTCCCCTCGCGAAACTGAAAGGGAGACATGTTTTAGGGCGGCTGTGCCGTTAGGATGGCTATAGTCCACGTTCTCGAAAGAAATGATTGTCTCGTCATTAGGGTGCTTGGAACTTCCTCGCTCAAGTGTGGACATTTTATTAGATGAATCCATGGCTTTCCCTCTCACGCGGGGCTCACTCGCCCTTTCTCTTTGATACGATCTCTGATCTGTCTTCCCAGTTCATCACTGCTGATAGGCAAGGCTTCCTTCCCGAAAGGCAAGAGCTTCGCGAGTCGAACGATTGTGGGCTCCGTCACTCCGTACAATGAAGTCTCTGAATTGTAAAGCACCTCCCTCGGTGGCCCAGCGTAGATGACTTTACCTTCATCTATAACGATGATTCTATCTGCGATTTGTGCAACGAGGTCAAGCCTGTGCTCCACTATCAGCACCGTGATTCCCAGGCTGTCGTGGAGATCTCTGACCACTTTGACGAGCCCCTTTGCAGTGAAAGGGTCAAGAAGAGAAGTCGGTTCGTCTAGAATTAGGATCTTTGGGCGCATCGCAATTACTCCTGCAATCGCGACTCTCTGTTTTTGTCCATCGCTAAGCTCATGGGGAGCACGCAGTGCTAGATGCTTTATCCCCAGTGTTTCCATAGCCCAGTCGACGCGTTCTCGAATTTCTCTTCTTGGTACTCCTAAATTCTCAAGGCCGAAACCGATGTCTCTTTCCACAGAGAACATGAAGATTTGATTCTCAGGGTTTTGGAATATGTATCCCACCTTAGTCGCTAGCTCGCTCATTTTAGTTGAAGAAACCTCAAGACCGTCAACAATTACTGAACCAGAATAGTCACCAGAATGTTGATGTGGGATGAGTCCGTTAATCGCACGCAAGAGTGTACTCTTTCCGGAACCTGACTTGCCCGCGACTACGATGATCTCGCCAGCAGAAACTCTGAGATCAATATTTTTTAGAACGAGTTGGGCTGAACCGTAGTAACGATACGAGAGACCGCCTATGGTAATGATCTCATTTGGGCCTACTCGCGATTCTTGACTCAAACCAGGTCATGCCGTTGGATCGAAATGTATGCTTCACTTGCGGTAGCCTTAATATTATGAAGGCGGGAACAAGATCAAAGGGAATTTGCAGGACATTAAAGACTGCTGTTAGTTCTAGGAAATAAAACAATCCTGTCTGAGGAGTCAACTGAAAGACAAGCATTAGTAGCATGGCATTCGGCCCCGTCATCAGAATAGATCTGGCCATCGCCGCCGTTACGGATGTTGCCAAAAATCTTTGATTCAGGTTCTGCCCTCTGAACAGTTTCAGCCCCACCCAGAGGCCTAATAGCGTGGAAAGTACCGAAAGCAGCTTGAACAAGGGACCAACAATCGGGAAGCTGCTGTGCTGTAGGTTCAGAGCAATCCATTCTACAAACGCAGATGTGACACCAGCTCTTGGTCCGATCATGAGGAAACATATCATCACCGGAATCTCCCCCAGGTCGAAAAAGAGATAACTTACTGGTGCAATGAAGGGAATTATTAGCACAGAGTTTGAAATTATTGTGAGCAAGATCGAAAGCGCGCCGAACAAACCGACCGCGGCAATCTCCCTGGTCTTTGGGATAACTACTACTTTCTGAGAGGAATTACTCATAACGAAATTGTCGTCGAAAATAGGATAATAAATTTATGGTAGCTACCACTAATCTGGTAATCTGGTACGAAGTCTCCCCACGATGGTATCCACGAGGACAGGCCCATCCACCTTCCCTGATATTGACGCAGCGGTAGAATGCCCGCCACCGATCAAACCCATTTCAATTGCAATTGATGACAATAGTTCCCCGAGGTCGACCTTAGTGGTTCTAAAAAATTGCTGTGAGCTTCGCAACGATATTCTTGTCTCCCCTTCATGATCACCATAAGCCATCCCGACATCGCCTCCGAGGTCAACAAGCGTTCTCGCAACGGATGCCTGAAAGCTTGAAACTTCACTTCGAACAATGAAGTATTTTCCGATTTCTTCATACTTCAGCCGCTGAGCAGATTTCATACGGGCGATTACCTCGGATCTCTCAGGTTTGGACCTCAGGAGCTCCTTTGTCTCATCAATCCGCGCCCCTGCTCTAATTAATCCCAATGCCGCCACAAGAGTTGACTCTGTGGCGATACCAAGATGTTGCGAATCAAACATAAGGCCCGCGAGAAGTGCCTTTGCAGTTTTTTCATCAAGGTAATCTGCTGGAAAGAGAGAGGCCGTTATTTCGCAAGTCGAAGTTGAATTGTCATCAACAATTGTCTCAAAGTGTGTCCATCCATTTGCATGTTCCTCTTTGTTCGAGTGATGGTGGTCTATCAGAAGCTTCCTCGCCTGACTTGCAATCACATCTATGGCATAAGGTTCCAGAAGCGCCAGCTCCCCTACATCCGTAGCAACTATCAGGTCTGCGTCTGCAATCTCTTCGCTTGTCACAGAGTCAACGAAATCAAGCCCAAGCTTCTTGCAAACTAAAGCCCCAAGCATACTTGCTCCCTGTGGCGCAATGATCTTTGAAGTAACAAGGCAATTAGAATCAGAATCAGCCACTGCCTTCTTGATTGCTCGAGAAATTCCGTATGCAGCGCAAAGTGCATCCGGATCTGCCTGTCTGTGAGTAAAAATCAGGGCTGAAAGACGTAGCTTCTGATTCTCACGAAGGGCAAATATTTCCTTGAACGATTTTAGCTGAGAGTATATTGATTTTTCTCCGAATCTCGGCTTTTCTTCGCGCACTGTCAAATCGGATAGTCAGCAAGGCGCCCTGATTATTAGATTATGCTGGCAACTTTTCCTTGGATTGATTGAAGACTCAAGAACCTGGTTGGGCCTGAGATGTGCTTCGGCCCTTGATTGCATCTTCAATCTTGGTCTGGAGATCCTTAACATTTTCCCGCACACGCTGCTCTTGCTTTATGAGAACTGCAGATCTAGTCCCATATAGCTCTCTTCGCTCTTCTAGATCTTTTAGAACATCCTCTCTCTTCGCCCTGACCAGGATGTTTCCTGCGCTCTTGTAGACTGGGTCAGAGTCAGATGCTTTTTTGAGCTCTTCAAGCGCCTTCGAGATTTCATTGGATTCCATTTCGACCTGCTGCTTTTGAACAAGAATTGCCTGCAGATTCTGTTGCAATTGTTCAAATCTTGCAAGCTGCTCCCTGAGATAGGGAGGAATCTCTTCTGTGGCACTCAACGTGTAATCCGAAATCCCAAAGTGAGAAACCCGATTATTCAGTCTTTCTGTGCAAGATTGATCCCCGGCTGGAATCAGAGACTGCATTGATTGCCTGAAGCGAGGCAGAGACTAATCTAAGATTGGTGTTAAGGCTCGCCCTGAGCGAAATCAGATCGTGTGAGTCAAACAACAGGGCTACAGAACGATCATCCGCAAGTCTAGAAATTCTCATCTTGCATTTGTTCCCAGATCTAGCCTCTGGAGTCATTGCATGCACAACCGCCCTTATTCTAGCAGGGGAGTCCTTTAGCTGTACACACAGTTTCACTGCGCAAATTTTTTTTCTGCAAGGCTCCAAGTATCAGATCTCCTAGAGAGATCCGTTGCATCGATTACTTTAGGAACGAACAGTTGGAACATTGTAGGCTTCGCCGGCGACAGTGTATTTGCATGTGCGGCATTGCCAGATACCCGCACTCTGTCGTCTGAACCTTGTTGAACCGCACGAGGGACATCGCCTCGTTCGTTTCAGAGTGGACATTACGCGGCTGTACCTTTTTCTGACAGTCGAACCGTATTTTGCCCCAAGACCTCTGAGACTTCCTCGCTGCCGGCGACTTTCTCTAGACAGATCCGACACCCTGTTTTAGAATCAACCGTGCTTCTTCTCCTTTAAGCTTAGCGGTACGCGCGGCAAAGATAACTTGATCTAAGGTCAGAGAACCCGGTAGCCCTTTCTGTCCTGCGCATATATTGCCTCTATCATCTGAGACAAAAGTGATCCTTGTATCCATTACCGCTTCCTCCTCTGAAGTGGGATCAACTATGAGGTGTTCACCAATCTTTGCCATTGTGACAGCGACAGGGATTGTCTGTACCGGAAGTGGCATCTTCTGATCAGTCTTCACTGGCGCTCCGCCTTCGGCAGGCACCTCGTATTTTGGAATCCTTGTGCTAAGGATCGCAGCCACCGTGGCTGCTGAGACAGCATCAAACAAGTTCCCATCTACGTTCAGAATGCTGACGTCAACAAACACTGCGTAGACATGCTTGCCTGGCACTAGCACCAGCTTCGACACATCTATCATTCCAGATTCCCTGACGCCGCGATCCGTTACCCTCGCAAGCTCAATTGTTCTTTCATCTGGAGGACCTGGCTCCGCGTAGGGCGAAGCTAGTGGAAGCACTTCGGCGCTTACAACTAGAAGACCTTTGTCAGGGGTGTCTGGAAAGGGAGTCCCCATGTTAACCTTTACACCGGCTATGACTTCGGTATTTCCAAGCGTCACTCTTGCAGAGCCTTCTGCTTTTTCTATGACGTTGGTAACAACTGTGAGATCTCTTCTGTCGAGCAAACCTCGTCCATCGAGTCGCTTGCCCTTAACGAGCAACTCATTCATTTGTGCACGCTTTAGTTGTTCAACTACGATTGTCTTTTTCACTGCAGACATATTACTGACCTCCTTCCGGAACTTCTGACCTGCCGAAGTATTTTCCAATCAAAGCCTCTCTTTGAAGTTGATAGACTTGCTTGCATCCTTGAACCGCGAAGTTGAAGGCTTTGTTGAATTCTTCATCGTTGAGTTGACCGTCAAGCTGCAACAGTGTTACCTGGTTTGAGGAGGGCATTATTGCTATTGGAAGGTCTGCCTGTCCTTCTTTGTCTTCAATGTCATCTACATCAACAACCACTTGCCCTGCAACCTTTCCTGCAGCGCATGCTGCCACCAGATCTCGCATGTTTATCCCGGCGTCAGCTAGGGCAACTGACGCCGCGGAAATACCGGCGCATCTTGACCCTCCGTCAGATTGCAATACCTCCACGAACACATCGATAGCCGTCCGTGGATAGTCCTCCAGCATTAGTGCTGGTTCGAGAGCTTCTCGCATCACCTTCGAAATCTCAATCTCCCTTCTTGACGGGGCAGGATTCTTTCTCTCTTCGGTTGAAAACGGTGACATGTGATACCTACACCTCAAAAGAGCTTTATCGGGCAATGCGCTATGCTTCGGGTGAACTTCCTTTGGGCCGTACACTGCGGCCATGATCTTGTTCTTGCCGAACTCGATGTACGCCGATCCATCAGCGTTCCTCAAGATCCCCACTTCGATTTTCACGGGACGGAGCTCGTCGATTTTTCTTCCGTCGATTCGCAAGCCTTGCTCGTTTATTAACGAGCGGCTATCTCCACCTGCTTTTCCCATATTTCACTCATCTATCCTATGCTTACAATAATTCAAAACATGAAGACGAAATCCATTCAATCAAAAAATCGAGATCCCTATTCTTCAGGCTCTTTGTCAGACAATTCGCCTTCATCTGTCTTTCCTCTAGTCGCTTCGTCCACAGTCGACTCACTGGGTTCAACCTGCTCATCGTTCGGCCGTTCCTGGAATTGTTCTCCTTGAGCTTCCTGAGGTGTTATCCCCAATAGTCCTTGGACTTTCTCTGTGAGATCAGGAGAATGAGCTTGATCTTCTACAAGATTCACTGCTGTGATTGCCCGCAAGATATCGTCTGGCGCACCCACCACGACCACTACGCCATTCTGTCCGATCAGCATTCTGCAGTTCGTGCCAGATTCAATTGATCTAATCATAGAGCCCTTTTTTCCAATCAGGCGAGGAACCTTTGCAGGTGAAATCTTCACGGTTTGTCCTCTGGGAATCCGCCCAAGACCTGGTCCAGAGATTGATAAAAGCGGATCTCGCGTCCTGTCGAACGCAATGACCTTCGCAGCAATCGTGTCGCCAACTGCGAGCCTGTCAGTCAGTGAGTCCTTGGCGGGAGAGTAGTCTCTTCCAAAAACAGACTGTGCCGGCAGGACCCCGAAAAAGCAGGAGTTCATGTCCACTTCCCATGAGAAAGCTGAATAGTCGATTACTTTTCCAACCACTAGGTCATCTATCCTGGGAATATATGGTCCCGAGAGAGGAACTACCCTGACCGCGTCATGTGCAATTTCCGCCATGCCAACTCTAGTAGACACTATCTTATCTCCTACGCGCATAACGTTTGTTTCAGCACGAAGACTTCCATGAGCCACAACCTCGCCCGGAATGACGAATCTTCTCTTTAACTCTGGCACAGCTTTCACCTGAAAATACACGCATTTAACCTTGATATTCAATGCATGACCGTGGCCTGGGCAGTTCCCTTTGTAAGGGAGCCCAATCGGTCAAGCAAAGTACTGTGCACTCCTGCGGGTATTTCAATGATTACCGTGAGTCCGCCATCTGCACCCCATTCTTCCTTAACAATTTCACCGGCTCCCTTTAGCGCGCCAAACGATTGGGAGGAATATAGAGCTGGCACCTTTACGAGCAGTTTGATCTTTTCTGATTTTAGTGGCAGAAGGCTCCTCAACTGGTCAATCACCGTCTTAGTTTGTTCAGCGACATCCCTGAATGGGTCGATAGATAGTCTGACTTCCGACATTGCTTGCTCTATTCGCAATGGTGGGTGCGGCAATCCAGTACGCGGATCCACGTAATTGCGCGCAATTGTTGCGACGATCTGCTTTCTTTTTTCCTCCACCAGTTTTCTCCTCTGATCAGTCGTGAGATTGAGATCCCCTTTTCTGAGAATAGTTTCGGCGATCTGGAGGAAATTGTTCGTCTTGAAGTGTTTGAATAATTTTTCCGATGGAACGCGCATTCCTTTGTTGGAATCTGAGTAGACTTCATCGACTGCAACAATCTGAGAAATATCCACATTTCTTCCGAACTTGAAGTCAAGAGCTGGATCAGGATGCACAAGTATCTCAAAATGCTCTCCGTCCAAAGTCAGTCTTACAGTTGAAAATTTACTTGACAAATCAATCTTGCACCCTGCAATCTAAATTTGATAGATTGTGCCCAGACCCGAGACCCAATGTGGCAAGATCTTTAAACCAAAAAAGGCGCTTGGATGCAGCCATCCCGCGTCATTTCCCGAGCGCTAAGAGCCGAGCTCATTGAGAAGGTTGCTTTGAGACTCTGCTTCGAGCTTTTTCAGCATATTTGTCGATTTCTTGGTCGCCCAACCTTTTCATCTGTTTGGTAGCAACCGGAATCATTGCCATTTTGATGTGGCGAGTTCCAATCTTATCTTCGCTCACCAAGTATATCGACTCTACGGCAAGAGTTAGTGCCTCTTCTTCGGAAATCTCTTCTTTGTATCTTTGCTGAAGATATTCAAGGACTTGATCTGAACCCGCCCCAATGGCAATCGCATAGTAGCCGATGTAAGTCCCGCTAGGATCGCAGAGGAAAAGTTCAGGGCCATTTGAATCCACCCCAGCGATGATTAATGAAACGCCAAAAGGCCTGACACCAGCGTATTGCGTGTATTGCTGAGACATGTCTGACAATTTCTTCGCAATTGTTTCGACCTCTACAGGTTCGTCGTAAACTAACCTGTTACTCTGAGCGGCGACACGCGCCTGATCGACTTGGACTCGCGCATCCGGCACGTATCCTGCGGCAGCAACCCCTAGATGATCATCCACTTGGAATATCTTCTGCGTTTCTCCTGGAGCCTGGAGTGTTCTTGGCTTTTCCTCTACGGCCAATATAACGCTTGATTTTGTTCTGATGCCAACCGCAAGCGAACCTCGTCTTACCGTCTCTATTGCATATTCAACTTGGTATAATCGCCCATCAGGAGAAAATACCGTGATGGCTCTATCATAACCAGCAGCAGCCGGAAACATCTAATGAAAAACCTCGACAAAAACACTCTTTGGCGCAGATTTAAGTGTTACAGCCCCGTCGAATGCGCAACAGATGAAGGTTTCTCTAACAAGCCAGTCTATCGAAAAGTTTTGGAATTTCGTCTTGGATTACATCATATGAATGTGGCGATATTGACTAGATCAATTGAGAGGATTGAATTTCGAGGGCATCCCAACGTCCTTGGACTGCATCGCAACACAATTGAGGTAACGAAGGATATTGAGATCTCCAAAAGGGCAGACTGCGTCATCGGGGTGCGGGCGT
>DAIDAB010000036.1 GCA_027310845.1 bacterium
TTTACTCTATAAATCCAATCTGCTGTCATTTGAGAGAAACTGATAAGGAGTCTCAAGACTGGAAGGCAAGAGCGTTGAACGAGGACGATTTTGCAAAGGCACTTCTATCCCATGAGAGGAGGGAGTGGCAGGATCCGGAAAAGATACTTTCACAGCTTGACATCAGGCCAGGGATGGCTGCGGCGGATCTCGCGTGCGGCCCAGGATTCTTTACTATCCCACTGGCAAGAGCAGTTGGCGAAAATGGACTGGTATACGCAGTGGATTCGAGCAGTGTAATGCTAAAGTATCTTTCTTCAAACATTGAAAGATCTAAGATCAAGAAAAGCGGGATCAAGGTAATCCAGTCAGACATCACTCAGACTCAGATCCCCTCAACATCAGTTGACCTAGTTCTTCTTGCAAATATCCTGCACGATGCCCCTGATATATCCGCGCTTTTTTCGGAAATCAAGAGGATTTCTAAACCTGGGTCTTTTCTTGTCATAATCGAGTGGAAAAAGGAAGACGCAGAAATTGGGCCGCCCATCAAGATACGACTGAGCGAGAATGAGTCAAGAAAGAAGATCAAGGAACAAGGATACAAAACAATTCGCCGAATAGAGACTGGACGTTTTCACTATGGATTTGTCTGCAAGTAGAGAGTGATTTTGGAGGCCGGTGAGTTCGAGGAGCGAAAAGCTCGATAGTGCCGAAGCTTTCTTCTTCTCCGAGCTCCAGCGCCACATGGGGAGATCACCAACCCATATTCCTGCAAAAATTGAAGGAATCTGCGGGGTTGATGCTCGCTATGATGAATCGCAAAAGAAAGTTATCGCGTGTGCTGTACTCATCGAGAAAGGTAGGCAATCATTTAGCTGTTATAGAGGAACCTTTTCTTTTCCCTACCATACTGGGCTCTTCTACTTGCATGAAGGTCCTGCTGCGGTTGCCGCTGTAAGAAAGCTGGAAAGAATGCCAAGTATAGTTTGCTTTGACGCGCATGGTTTAGCACACCCTAGATCATTGGGGCTTGCGACAATCTGTGGGATGATCCTGGGAATCCCGAGCATTGGAATCGCGAAATCTAGGCTCGTAGGTGAATCACAAGAGTATGATCCTGATGTTGACAAGATTGTCTACAAGGGAAGGACTGTTGGCTTTGTAACCAAGTTCTCTGGCGTCAAGAGATATTGGAGCCCCGGATACTCTGTTTCGATCAAGAATCTTCGAAAAATCATCAAGATGTCCTCAAAGGCATGCCTTGAGTCGCTTGAAATTGCTGATAGAGTTTCGAAAGAAACAGATTTCGAATAATGTCTAGATTATGAGAGGAGCTGCCATGCTGCGAGCCCGGTCAAAGCGTAGTTGATGACGTATAGACTGACGCACACAGGGCATATCGCGTGGATCACTCCTAGCTCAAGATACCATAGATAGATTGTGAAGATATTTCCTATCATGAGGAACGGGAGCAATATGATGCCGTCAACCGGTTGCTTTCCTAACCTGCTCAATGCAAGCACTAGGACTAGAACAAGCGGAAACCAGACGAGCCCCATGACGTAGAATGGAACTCCGTCCAGTGAAGTGTACCCGCTGGTGGCAACCGTTCCGCAGGATACATATGAATTGAAATTGCATCCATTGAAATTCTGCGTAAGATAATCATATGCTTCATAGATTGCAACACCGATTCCAAGTATTGAGAGCCCTACGAATGCGTAGTAGATCCGGTTCTGCATTTCCTGGTTTTCAGTTCCTGGTGTTGATTTGGAGTATTGAATCGAAGAGGTTCTGCGTCGAAAGTGTTGAGTTCAGAGCCGTTAGACTCACATTTGCAAATGATTGGCCGCACACGCTCGAAGGAGTTCCCCCATCTATCTTACATATCGTGGTGATCAAAGTATTCGCGGCACCGTCAATCGCCTTCGCAACCGAGCTGTTTGGATTGTTTAATTGGGAGGCAATTTGAGTCCAGTTCATGCCCGCTAGTGTGGACGGCTGGTACTGGGCGCCATTCATCACGTATTGGTTTCCAAGATCAAGAAATGGAATGCTAAGACTTGGATCATAAGTGTGCATTAGAGTTCCCTGATCAGTGGTCAGTGTCTGAATAGTAGTTTGACCGCTTCTGTCGAGCTGTTCAACGCCTACAAATGAAATGTACTGGCTCGTGTACGTAGCTCCACTGAATGAGAAAGTTGCGGTGTTCGGCGCAACGGCATCAGTTGAGCTCGAAAGCATGTATTCAACACCCGAAAAGTTGCCAAATTTCGAAAGGGCTACTATCATGCTCCATCTCTCCGCTGCGCAGTAAGGACAATAATCTGCTCCTATGTAGAGAACTTCAGGTTTGCCATTCAGAACAAGAGGCGAGCCCGTGACTGCACTTGGAGCAGTTGCACCGCCTTTGCCTATAGTAGAAAGGGTAGAATAGCTCACTCCAGACAAGTTGGCGGATATTGGTGAGGGTATTGCCTGTCCGATGAGCCCTAATTCAGTTCCAGGTGCATGAGAGGTCGGCTGGTTCAGCTGGATAAATATCAGGTATCCTACGAGAGCGCCCACCAAGATTATCACTATGACAAGGCCTACCGCAAGCTTCCTCGTTGCGCTCTGCTTTGCTATCTCAAAGCGTTCATTTGGATGCATTGCGCGAAAGTGATCGTTAAGAGCCTGTATTGTTTGGAACTTCTTCCCGCATTTCTTGCATGTAACCATTCGGGCTCAAGCTTCCCTTGCCAAGGTACGTTGCGTGGCATTCACAAGCTCAGGATTCATAATTAAGAGTGTTGTCGCAAAAACATTTCAGTGATTGGGACCAACGCTCGTGATTGAAGTCTTTTCAATGCCTCATGTGTGCTTCTAATTCCAGGTCAAAGGTGTTGTGCCGACGTTTTCTCCAATTTCTTTGAAATTCTCATAACCCTCGTTTTCATTTGATCTATGCTTGTGTCCGTGCATTGAAACTGTTATAGGAGGAGTTCAGATATCAATCGAAAAAGAAAACCAAGATCATAACTAAACATCTCCCGCGGTGGTATATTGTATCGCTTCAACTGTAACAATTGTGAATTTGAATTGAAATCTTAAAGATACAAATCTAGCGAACTGAACAAAAAAAAGAAAATGAAAAAGAAGAATGTGATAGGGCAGTGCCCATCTCTAGTTTGTTTGGCTCTTCACCGATAGAATGGCGCGACGACTTGCGTCGTTTGTTTCACGCCCTTCAACTTCGGGCTCCTATCGCAATTACTTCTTCTTCGACTTGGACTTTTTCTTTGCCGGCATTTAATTTCTGCGAGATTGGAAAAATAAACTTCTCACTTAAAAATGATTTGTTTTGCAACTCTGAAAACAGAAAATCGATCATAGGAACGATTTCCAATTTTTCTAGGAGTGCAAAATTGATTCAGCGCAATGATGTGACTTTTCATGTGGATGTTCAAGTTTCTTGATCAAGAAACCAAGTCAAGTTTTATTTTTGCTCTTGATACCATCAACGGAAGACTTTGTAAGTATGATCAGGAGCAATAGTGCTGCTATACCAAGAACAGAGTTGGCATAGAATGGATACTGTGGCTGGATTGAGAAGAGGTATCCAGAAAAAATCGCCCCTGGAAGCGCGATGAGAGCAGTCGCGGAATAGAACGTGCCCATCGAGAGACCTCGCGATCTTGCATTCGTCACGTCGGCAAGCCATGCATTCGAAGCTGGGCTGTCCATTACCCCAAAAAGGCTCCATATTGTGACTCCAACTAGTGCAAACAGGAGGTCGCCCTTCGGAGAAAACACAATCATGTAGACGAACACGCTCTCTCCAATCCAGCTAATTATTATCGTCTTACGCCGTCCTATCTTATCAGACATTTTTCCAAAGGGAAGCCGTGTTGCTGCAATGACCGCGAGAAGAATCGCGAAGAAAAGGCCCCTCTCAAAAAGCCCAAGGCCGAGCACTTGATTTGTATAAAGCGGCAGCACAAATGAACTCTGGTCCACGAGCAGGTTGTACATGCTGTAGACAATTAGAAGGCTGAGCAGTATTCTGCTGTGGAAGATCATCTTGAATGAATCCAAGAATGAGAAGGACTTTCTCGAAACAGCAGAGCCATTGCTAGGATTCAGAGTCTCTTTCAGGAGGATCGCCCTTACGAGCGTCGCAAGAAGAGTAAGAGAACCACCCACGATGAACAATGGGAAGAGAGACGACGTTCTGACAATGGTGAGCCCCCCGATAACTGGCGAAAATGCCGCCGCGACATAAGTGAATGTTTGATAGGTTCCGAAAGCTACGCCGCGCCTCTCCTTTTCGACAGTTTCCGCCACGAGCACATATGAAACCTGAACAAAAGAAGTTCCCAGGCCAGAAAGTGGGAAACCAATCGCGGAAAGAAGAAAGTTGTTTGAAAAAGCAAGCATGAATATGCCTGCGCTTGAGATGAGGCCAGAGATTACAATGACCACCTTCCTCCCGAAAATGTCAGCGAGAGCCCCTGCCGGCGCAGTTCCGAGGCCCACTGCGAGAAACCACGCGCCGTAAATTATGGAGATTACGAAGGGAGATGCACCAAACTTGCTGTTGTAGTAGTTTGGTAGAAAGTAGAACCAAAGATAATTGCCAAAGGTGGCTATCATAGTCGTAGTGCCAAGCACCACGATGTTTCTTTCTAGGGCAAGCTCCCTTCGGATGTCAGCGATTCCCAAGTTTGCAGCGATTTTCAGGGCGAAGTTTCGTGTATTTCAAGCTAGCATTACTGACGTTCGTGATCATTGGCAACGAAAAATCGTTGTTAGCTTTGCAACGAGAGATTTCCTATGATATGACGTGAAAAAGCGAATATCTTGGATTGAACGATTCTTAAGGAGTCTTTCTGAGAGGTCTATGGCATTTCTCAAAGACATGTTGCTCACGACAACGCTTATTATTTCTCAAAGAAAGATTTTCGCTCAAATGAAACTAGTCACATTTGAGGAACCATATTATCACAAGGATCGCATTGGAATCTGGATGGGCCAGAATGATGTTGTCGATGCAAATTATGCTTACGCCAGAATGCTCAAAGATCAGGGGGAGGACTATCCCCAGAGGTTTGCGGACGCCTATGTCCCGCCAGACATGGTCCGACTCCTCGAAGGCGGGAAAAAGTCAATGGCGGCAGTTAGGGAGGCGGTAAAACACACGGAAGAAATCGGAATCTCCAAAGTTTTCGGGGCACAAGGCGAGCAAGCGGTCTTCAACTTCTCAAAGATCAGAATCAAAGCTCCAATACCACGGCCAGGAAAGATTATCCACACAGCCGGCAACTTTCGCGAACACGCCAATGAAGGATCGGGTTCCGGGTGGGAATTCCCAATGCCTCACTGGATCTCTTTTCTCAAGAGTCCAACTTCTATCGTGGGGCACGAGGCGCAGGTCATACACCCCAAGCACACAAAGCAGCTTGACCACGAAATCGAGCTTGCCATAGTCATCGGAAAGAAATCAAAGCGACTAACGAAGGAGCAGGCATGGGATGCGATTGCAGGTTACACAATATTCAATGATATCTCCGCAAGGGACATCCAGCGGGAGGAAATGAAAACAGGTCTTTTGAACTTTGGGAAAAATATGGACACGTTCGGCTTGTTCGGCCCATGCTTTGTACCCAAGGAAGACATCGGAGATGTTCACAATCTCAAGATCGAATGTAGGGTCAATGGTGATCCTAGGCAGGTCAGCAACACAAATCACCTCTCAGTGTCGGTCCCAGAAATAGTCGAGCATTACTCTTGGGTTACACTCTACCCCGGCGACATCGTCACCACAGGGACGGTAGCTGGAGTAGCAGCCTTTCGCAAAGACGCCGAGAAATATTTCTTAAAGCCAGGTGACACTCTCGAGTCAGAAATCGAGAACATCGGGGTCCTTCGAAACTACATCGTAGAAGACAAAGAGTGACTGCACCAATTTAAATAGGATATTCAGAGGATGAGCCCTCTGTAATTCAAGTGAATTCGCAGGAAATCATAGTCGATCTTCGAAGGCAGGAAATCGAAATTCTGACCGAGCAACGCCTAATAAAGGTCATCGAGGAAAATCCAAGACCCACCACGTACATTGGTTTTGAACCCAGCGGTCCTTTTCATATAGGACATTTTGCTTCCACAATACCTGTTATCAAACTTGCAAAGGCAGGGTTCCACGCAATCATTCTTCTCGCGGACCTTCATGCCCTCGCAAACGACAAAGGGGAGTTGAAGGAAATTCACGAAACTGCAAAGCAGGAAAGAGAAATGCTTGAGCACATTGTGAAGAAAATGGGGGCGGGCGGAAAACTAGACTACAGGTTGGGAACAGAGTTTGAGGATCAGGCTTACTTTATTCAGGTTCTTCGTCTTTCAAAGGTCGTGAACTTTACCGAAGCTGCAAAGAGCATGGACGAGATTAGCAGGACTTCGGTCGCAAAAATGACATCATCAGCAATCTACCCCCTGATGCAAGTGGTTGATATTGGTGTCCTCGGTGTGAACGTTGCCGTAGGAGCCTCGCAACAACGCAAGGTTCACGTCCTAGCCATTGAGAATCTGAAGAAGCTAGGATACCAAACCCCTGTCGCGCTTCACACTCAGGTGCTCCTAGGGACAGATGGCAAGAACGCAATGAGCAAGACAAAGCTAAACACGATAGATCTAAACGAGACCCAGCAATCGCTTGAAACTAAGATCAGAAAGACTTTCTGTGCGCCGGGAGACGTTGAGACAAACCCAATACTCGATTGGTACAAAAAGTTCCTCTTTCCATTGAGCGAAACTCCCCTAGAATTCGGGGGAAAGCATGCAGTGTCATACAATGAATTAGAGTCGTTGTGGGCGAAGAATGAGATCACGCCTCCGCAATTGAAGCAATCTGTAAAGAGAGATCTTGAGAAGCTTCTGCTTTGAAGGTTCATAATATATAACGTCTTTAGAAACAGGAACGTCAAGACAGTAATCACCTTTGGCAGAAACACCTGCTGGTCAGGCAGATGACCGCGTGCGCAACATTACTCGCGGCGTGACTTCTCTCTCAGTCCAGAATATCGGCACTAGCTTGCTTGCCTTCGTACTGCTTGCGGCGCTTTTGCGTTTTTTCCCTATACAATTCGGAGTCTACTCCGCTGTTCTCTTGGTTGTCGGGATCGCAGGGTCGTTTTCGACATTCGGTTTGCAGGCCGCCTCCACGAGGTACGTTGCGTTTCTAAGAGAAAGGGATGAAGGCGAGTCGTGGTCTGCTGCACTCTATCTTTGGTATTGAGTCTCGTGGTGACCCTTGCTTATAGTCTCCTTGCGCCGTACTTCTCTTTGTTTTTCACAAAGTCGACACAATGGACTGATCTCTTTCTTCTTGGGGGGCTGTGGCTCTTTGGAAGCTCGCTCGGCGCGACAGTTCAGGGAATCATCCAAGGCTTGAAAAAGTACACGCTTCTTGCAAAAATACTATTTGTATCGAGGTTTGCGATGGTCGCTTTCACCATACTAGTATTGTTTGCATACCACAATATTGCGATTCCAGTTATCGGTTGGGCAGTATTCTACTTTCTGATAATTGGATGGAGTATCAAGTTCGTTGCAAAAGACCTGTTCTCAAAGAAAAGCGGGAGGTACTCTTTCTCAACTATAATGCGATACAGCTTTCCTCTGGGGATCGCTGGGATTATACAGATCTTTGCCTCAAGTTCTGACTCGATCGTAGTTGGCGGATATCTCGCCTCAATCTCGCTCGGCGTCTACACTGCGGCTCTTCAGATAACTGCTGTTCTCGGGACTGTTCTCGTCACGCCGCTCATAACTGCATTTTTCCCAGAGACATCGAGTGCAGCAGATTCAGAACTATCAAACGCTTTCCGCTTGGCGATTCGCTTTTTGATGCTCTCTGTGTTACCCGCTTCTTTCATGCTAGCTGCGCTCTCTCCTCAACTGCTTACACTCTTCTCTGGTGGAGGAAACTATGTCGGGGGCATATTGCCCATGGAATTGATAGCATTTTTCTATGTGTTCACAGGAATCCAATCAGTATCGATCTATCTCTTGCAGGCGGTGGGGCGTACTTTGCAAGCGATGGCGGCGGGAGTTGTAGGCGCTTTTGTAGACATTGGGGCATCTATTCTGCTAGTTCCAAGTCTTGGACTGGAGGGAGCAGCGTTGAGTAAGATCGCAACCGCGCTGATTGGCACGCTTGTTGCAATCTACTATGTGAGAATGTATGCAAGAAACCTTGACAGGCTGAAATTCTATGGCAAGTGCATAATCTCTTCAGCAGTACCTTTTGCGGCTTCACTTGCACTCACCCTGTTTGTTTCATCCAGAACATTGACTCTGATTCCATACGCTTTGCTCTCCGCAGTTCTCTTCTTGTTTTGTCTTAGAATCATGAAAGTACTTAGTGAAGAAGATAAGAGATATCTTTCACATCTCTTACCTTCATTCGGACAGAAGATCCTGAAACTCATCTGAGAGAATAGCCGCAATTGCTACGACAAGTTTGAATATCAGTATGCAATTTAGTTCATGCCAGAGTAGGGGCTGAGAACAGAGAATGGTGAGCATTCCAACTGCAGGAGCCTTGATCGTATCACTCATAGTTCTGATCATTTTGTGGATCATCATTTCGATTCCGGTATACATTGCAGGTAAGGTTGTGGCAGGGCCGAATGCAACTATAGGAAGAGCAATGGGTGCGACTCTATTAGGGCCTATTGTCTTCACAATTGTTCTCGTTCTGGGCAGAATTGTACTTGGTTCAGTTGCTGGCCTTACAATTCTTGCTCTTATCGTAGCGTTTTTCGCATGGCTCTGGGTTTACAAGGAACTCTTTAGGACGGGGTGGCTTGGCGCATTGGGCATCGCAATACTCTCGGTCATCACGACGATAATAATAGTGGCCATCCTTGCTGTCATCGGATTCGTTGCGTTTGCACTGTAGAGCCAAGTTCTTTGGTTAGCATTCAAAACAATTAGATAGCGTAGTTTCTCACGTGCTGAAACGTAGAGATCATCTTGCGGAGCAAAGATCCAAAATTGGAAATGAACTGGCGCAAGATCACACGGCCCTACCTTGAAAATTACAAGCCAATCCGAGACTATGCGCTTATTGGCGACCAGAGGACTTGCGCTCTCGTCGGAATCGACGGCTCGATTGACTGGCTCTGCGTACCAAGATTTGACTCACAAAGTGTTTTCGCATCAATCCTCGACAAGAACAGGGGAGGAAGCTTTCGCATTTCTCCGATGAATGGAGAGTTTGAAACTCGCCAGTTCTACGAGGACAATACGAACATTCTCTTGACTGAATTCAAGGATGGAGCTAGTCATCTTCAGATACTTGATTTCATGCCTTGCTTCAAGGTCTCCCGCACTATTGTTTCAACGGGAGAAATTCACAGAAGAGTTGAGTGCACTGAAGGCGAGTTTGAATTCAAAATCTTAATTGAGCCAAGAATGAACTATGGCGCGATAGTTCCCAAAGCTGCAAAAGTCGAAAAGGTGGGCTATTCATTTACTTCTTCAACAGTTGGAACGGAACAGCTTTCGTTGATAACGTCCTTGGACCTTCAAATCGGGAATGGAGGCCTCTCTGGTTCAAAGAAACTCTCTCGGGGAGAAAGGGCGGATCTCGTGCTGAGATACGGGGGGGCAATACTGCATCGAGGAGAAGACGCGATGACAGACATGAAACTCTCAGAGACAAGGAGATACTGGAAGAAATGGGCTGCAAAATGTGAGTACAATGGTAGATGGCGAGAATATGTTGTAAGATCGGCTCTCGCTCTAAAACTTCTTGTCTACGCGCCTACAGGTGCAATAGTCGCAGCCGCCACAACTTCGCTTCCAGAGCAAATGCATGGAATTAGGAACTGGGATTACAGGTATTCGTGGATCAGGGACTCTTCATTTGTGCTCTGGGCGTTCCATTCCATCGGACACAACGAAGCTGTGGAGCCCTACCTTGAGTGGCTCATGAGTACATTTTACCTTACCGCGCAGAACATGCAAGTAATGGTTGGTATTGGAGGAGAGCGAGACCTCACAGAGCGAACTCTTGACCACCTGGAAGGCTACAACGCTTCAAAACCTGTGAGAGTGGGAAACGGGGCCTGGGATCAATTCCAGCTGGATCTTTACGGCATACTTGTGGATTCACTCTACTTCTCTCATTTGCACAAGAAAAAGGCGACAAGAAAAGTCTACGAATACCTGATCAGGCCTGTAGTGAAAATAGTAGAAGAGGTTTGGAACAAACCGGATTGCGGCATTTGGGAGGTGAGAGGAGGAAAGCGCAACTTTGTCTACTCGAAGGTCTGGTGCTGGGTCGCCGTTGATCGAAGCATAAGAATAGCTGATTCTTTGAAGATGAAAGAAGATGTTCAAAAGTGGTCAGTACTTCGGGACAAAATTCGGGAGGCGATATATGGAAGAGGATGGAATGAATCGATCAAGTCGTTCGTGCAGTCATATGATTCAGGCGACCTAGATTCTGCAAACCTCTTGATGCCGCAACTCAAATTTATCAATGGAAAGGATCCAAAAATGATCTCCACAATAAGACGGATCCAAGAGTCGCTTATGAGCGAGGGCAAGTTCCTCTACCGGTACAAGACCGACGACGGCCTACCAGGGGATGAAGGGGCATTTCTCATCTGCAGTTTCTGGCTTGTAAGCTGCCTTGCAATGGCTGGGAAATTGAAAGAAGCTGAAAACTTGCTGAATTCGCTATTGGATTGTTCAAACCACGTGGGCTTATTCTCTGAAGAAATTGATCCTAGAGATGGTTCGATGCTTGGCAACTTCCCACAGGCGTTCAGTCATATGGGCTTTATCACCGCGGTCACAGACATTGAAAAGGCAAGAAATGCTAGAAGATGAATCGCTCAAATTGATACGCCGCACAATGACCAATTTCTTTTATCCTAGAACAATCCGAGTGTAGATTGTAAGACGTTTCTAGAAAGAGGATGTAATTTTGCCAGACACACTCACAATAAAGGACAATCGCACTGGAAAGCAATATGAGATTCCTATTGAAAGCGGCGCAATTCATGCGACGGATCTCAGGCAGATCAAGACATCAGATTCCGATTTTGGTCTGCTCTCCTACGATCCCGCTTTCTTGAACACTGCATCGTGCAAGAGCAAGATCACCTTCGTCGATGGCGACGCAGGGATTCTAAGGTACCGCGGATACCCAATCGAAGAGCTAGCAGAAAAGTGCACGTACCTTCAGGTTGCCTATCTCCTGGTCCATGGCGAACTCCCGAGCAAGAGTGAATACGAGCAATGGGTTCACAACATCACCTACCACACAATGGTGCACGAGAACGTAAAGAAATTCGTGGATGGCTTTCACCACGACGCGCACCCAATGGGGATGCTTGTTTCTACAATCGCAGCGCTTTCGACATTCTATCCCGACGCAAAGAACATTTTTGATGAGAAATCAAGAGACCTCCAGATCTGGAGGTTGATAGGAAAGATTCCGACGCTCGCCGCATTTGCATACAGGCACTCTGTGGGAATGGCTTACATCTACCCAAGCAACGACCTGACTTATGCTGAGAACTTTCTCTCGATGATGTACAGGCCTTCTTGGACCACGAAGTACGAGCCGAACAAAACTCTCGCCAAAGCTCTAGATGTCCTGTTTATTTTGCATGCTGACCACGAGCAGAACTGCAGCACGAATGCAATGAGAACTGTTGGAAGCTCCCATCCCGACCCATATTCTGCCGCTGCTGCCGCGACCGCTGCTCTCTATGGGCCGCTGCACGGAGGAGCCAATGAGGAAGTGGTAAGGATGCTTGAGGAAATTGGCTCTGTGGACAAGATACCCGAGATCATCAGACAGGTCAAGGATGGGAAGAGGCTCTTGATGGGATTCGGGCATAGAGTCTACAAGAACTATGATCCGCGCGCGAGGATCATAAAGAAGATTGCAGATCAGGTCTTTGAGGTGACAGGGAGAAACAGGCTTCTTGACATCGCTCTTGAGCTTGAAAAAGTCGCGCTCTCGGATGATTACTTTGTCAAGAGAAAGCTATACCCGAACGTCGACTTTTACTCGGGCCTCATCTATCAGGCGATGGGCTTTCCGATGGACATCTTCCCCGTGCTTTTTGCGATTCCAAGGATGTCTGGATGGCTCGCGCAATGGCAGGAGATGCTTTTGGATCACGAGCAAAAGATCTCGCGCCCAAGGCAGATTTACTTGGGGTATCCCGAGCGCCACGTCCCTTAAGAACTGGGCTTTGCTATCCCACTGAATTCCTGATTCCATCCCAGAATCGCAAGTTTCTTAAGAAAGATCTATCCTTGCTTCTTTAGTCGCGCAAAGTCATTGTGTGAACATCTAGAAGTAAGCGAGTTTGGTACCTATGCCGTGGCGTTGGGAAACATAGTTCAGACTATGATGCTCCAAAAGTGCAGCTCATGCGGCGCATACTTGACGCTTGATTCAACCGAGGTTTCGGCAAATCAAATCCTCGAGCAGATTGGCGGGACAAAGACGCGGATGCGCACGATAACAATTCAAGTGAACAGCGAGCTATATGAGAGACTCCAGGAATTGATGCGTAAGGAAACCGATGCCAAGGATACGTCCAAGATGATGTCGGAGATCCTGGCGCTGGGCTTGAGTCAATACAGGAAGATTCTTAGTCGCGAAACACCCTAGCTACTCGCCTACCTTTTATCCCGTGAGAATCTCGCCCCTATCCTAGGCTTGAAAGTATCAATCAGGAAAGCGAAAAGAAGCGATTCCCGCGATTTTGTCAAACTCGTTGTTGCTCTGGCAAAATTCGAGCATCTAGCTCCTCCGACAAGCTCCGCGAAGCGAAGGCTCATCCTGGATACTTTCCAAAAGAAAAGACTGAATCTATTCCTCGCCTTTGTTGACGGAAGAGCGGTCGGCTACGCGCTTTACTTTTTCACCTATTCATCCTTCCTTGCATTGCCTTCACTTTATCTTGAGGATCTGTTTGTGTTAGAGCAATTCAGGGGCGTCGGCATTGGAAAGAAGCTATTTGTGAAATGCATCGAAGAGGCAAAGAGGCAGGACTGCGGAAGGATGGAGTGGTCCGTCTTGACCTGGAACAGGAAGGCGATAGATTTCTACGAAAAGATGGGCGCAAGACGCCTCAAGGAGTGGCATTATTATAGACTTGACAGAAAAGGAATCTCAAAGGCCCTTCCTAACAAGTTGTGAGTCAATCTTGTGAGCGAACGTTATAACTGATCCCCAGATTTCCTTATACGCAATTGCCTGAAAATCCAAAAGAATCCTCACTGGAACTTGTTAAGAACATCGAAGTGTCGCATTTGTTTAGTCCAAACGATGATGCCGTATCTTGCAGCGGGATCTCGCATTCATACAACGGCCGCGAATTTGTCGTGGATGATGTTTCTTTCCAAGTCAAAAAGGGCGAGATCTTCGGGCTACTCGGGAAAAACGGCGCTGGCAAATCCACAACAATTAAAATTTTGACAACGCTCATTCAACCCACGAAGGGCGAGGCCCGAGTCCTTGGATACGATGTGAAAAAAGAAGGAAACAAGATCAGAAAGCGGATCGGAGTAGTTCAGCAAGACGCTTCCTACGAATTTGCCTCAGTCAAGCAGAATTTTGACATCTATGGTTTCCTCTGGGGTATCCCAAAAGAAATCAGGGAGAAAAGGCGCGATGAGTTGATCAGGCTCTATGGGCTAGAAGAGTATGTAAAGACAAGCGCGATGGACCTCTCCGGCGGCCAGCAGCGAAGGGTTCAGGTTGCAAGAGAATTCATGCACGATATGGATCTTCTCTTTCTTGATGAGCCAACTATAGGCCTTGATCCGGTGATGCGAAGGAGCATTCTTGATCTTCTAAAGGAAAAGGCAAGAAAGGACGGGCTCACGATCATTTTCACAACTCACAACCTTGAGGAAGCTGATTATCTCTGCGACCGAATTGCGATAATGGACAGGGGCAAGTTTCAGGCGCTTGACACCGTGGAGAATCTCAAGAGGCTCTACGGGGGAACAAAGGCAATTGAGGTCTCGCTTGCCCCTGCCAATGGGATCAACCCTTCTTATCCTGCGTTTTTTGAAAGGCTCAGGGAATTGCACAGTGACATTGAGATTGCAAGGCAGGCCTCAAATCAGGAGCCTGCGGTTCTAGTTTCAAAGAATCCCGAGAAAGTGATCGCATCGATAGTCTCGGTTGCATCGGAACAGCGTGCCAAGATCGAATGGCTAAACGTCAGGAAGAGCACGCTTGAGGACGTTTTCATCGAGACTGTTTCGCAGGAAAAGGAGACAAAGCCTTGAGTCACGTTCCTAATTCTGTGAGACTTGCCTGGCGCAACCTGCGGCTCAACATGGATCCAGGT
>DAIDAB010000037.1 GCA_027310845.1 bacterium
TCAACAGGCAGTGCTCCAGTTCGTAGGCTTCCTATTGATCAACCTGGGGGTCGTGACACTTCCCTCAAGCGAACCAAAATTGATCGGTGCCATCTTCACTTTCATCGGATTCGGCGCAATACTCGTGAAGGCAGAACTTCCATCCCTCAATCCCTCCAAATTAACTACGCAGCAGGCCTCGCTCTATCTTGCGGTCGCTTCAATGCTGACCGCAATCGACGGATATGTTGCTCTGACCTATGAGAGCTATTGGTGGGCGGGTCTTATCATTGGAATAATCGGCGCCGTCATTCTCGCAATCAAAGAAGTTGTTGAAGGCACTAACCCGATTGCAACAACACAAAACTCCACTGGATCCTAGCTGAAGTGTTTCCCCTTCCTATCAATCCAGATGGAAGAGCTTGAATCAAGCAGTTAGACTCTTTTTGAAACTGTGGATTCTTGCGGTCGTAGCGGGAATAGTTGTCTTTCTTTTGACCTTGTTCGGGATTATCTGATTACGGTGATGTCCTCTCAGGCCGTGATTGGTTCTTCTTCCCGTCTTTCTTTATCGTGAGTTTCCAGCAGGAATTCTGCTCTGGTTGGCAATCTCACGCCGCCATCGGTTTTGACAAGAGCTCCCATTCCGACGAGCTCCGATATCCTTCTAGAGCAATTTCCAGAATCAATTGCGTAACCGAACTCCGCAGCCTCTCTTATTATCTGCTGCTGGGTTGCTTCCCTGCCCTTGCCGATGACCTCGATCATCACCCTCATTATCTGCCCTCGCACATTGGACGTGTCAAACTCCATCGGCTTGTCTCTCTTGTCAACTCGAAAATTGAGATCCTCAGCTTTCACCAGAATATCCAGGGAGGATTCTGGCTTGGGTTCTGCGTTGCCAGCTCGCGGGACGAGTTTCGGAGCTGCGTGGACAGGAGTTTTCTCGATTTCATTCAGTCTCCTCTCCAAGAGCTTCGAAGTTGTCTCGATCTTCTCGTTTGCCTGAGCTAATTGATTTTCAAGTGCCGAGTTTCTTTCTTCTATATCCTTGATTGCCTTCTCTAACTGCCTGTTCTCTTTCTCTAGTTTCCCAGCCTTTTCCTTCCATATCATTTCTTCTTCCCTCTCTGCTTCTTCCGTTGCTTTGAGGCGATACGCTCTAACTCTTTCCGACTTTGGCGATAGCTCGCCCCGTGCTACTCGCTTTGCCACCTCTTCTGGAAGCCACCAAGGAGCTGCGTAGACCTTCTTTACTACCTTCTCTTCAGCTATCACGAGGTAGAAGTGGCCTAGCGGAAGAGTCTGAACGTCGGATGATGTGGGTTTGATCTTCCCGAGATTCTTTGGCAGGAGTTTCAAAGTCCGCTCGATTTCGTGTTCGTACGATCCCTGCGGACCAAGCAGCCACAGCCGCGCCTGACTTCTCACAATTGGGTCTACGTCTACTATCATTTGCGAATCCAGAAAGATAAAATTGTTGATTGCTCCTCCCTTCTTTGCAATTCTACGCCCCACCACTTTGGAGGGACTCCCGCGTCCTGCGGGAAAGAAGTCAGGGGCCTCCGGAACGACGATCACAACGTTCTCCAGTTTATCGAAGACTTCCTCCATGCAACTTGCAATGATTAGGGATTGAACGCCCTCGCTCAACCCCTCGAGGTCCATGACATTGATCACGCTCTCTTGGAGCTCTAGTTCCTTCGCCCATTCCCTTCCTTCCTTGAACAAATCGGGCAGAACGAGATCCAAGTATCCTCTTATTGAGAATAGCATCGACTCCGCAAACCCTTTCGCAGCCCTGACGTCGTGATTTCCTTCGAGCAGGATGTCGATATTCTTCCTCACCTCTTTCAGATCCTTTGGCTTTGGGAGTCTCCCAGTTTCACCTGTTACTTCCATGAACCACCTGTCGTAGAGCCCTGGCAGCTCCTTGTCGAGAGCAGCTTCCGCGAGCGATTTCACGTAGACCCAGTCTGATCTAGGTTTGTAGAAGGGCCTGATCTGAACCCCCCTCAGGAATCCAGTTTCTCCTCTTTTTGTCCTGAAAGTTAGGCAGGTGAACTTACCACGGGTGATTATTGCTTCGAGCGCTGTGGTCTTCCCTGTCCTCCTGGTCTGGCCCGTCGCTGCTATGTTCATGTCTGTGGGAATGTGGACAGGCCTTGCAGAGCCCACCTCGTAACCCAACAGAACTTGTTTAGGTTGAGTCAGAGCTTATCCCCTCGGCTCCCGTGAAATTCTTTGGCTGTATGGTTGAGAGCGTCGGATGCTTTTCACGCCAGCGCTTGTACGTCGGGTCGCGCTTCATCCTCTCAATCCCTTCTATTAGGATCTCTCTCAGCAGCACGGCGTCCTTCTTGTGGTGAAACTCCGAGACGAAGGGCACTTCCTCGGCGGTTCTTCGGTCAAGACGCACACTGAACAGAACGTCAAATAATCGCCTGCGCTGCAAGAGATGTTCAAAAGACACTTTTGAGACTCTAACTTTTGAACATTTGCGGCGGCGAAGTGACTCTAAGAGAATCTCCCAAGATGCTCTAACTAGTTTCAGCCAGGAGGCCATGGCTACTGTGGCAGAGAAATGCGAGACAGGGTTTAACACCTTCTCGCAAATTTATTCGAGCGTTCGACGTTAAACCCAACAATCGACTGCAAATGAATCACTGCCAAATGGCAGTAATTGCAACAGCCTTAAACGAGAAAAGTGGCTCCAAGTATGTTTGCGATGCCGTTCAAATATAGAGAAAAGAGGAATGCGTACTTCAAAGAATACATGCGGAAGTGGCGCGCAGAAAAACGAAATCATCCAGCACAAATTAGCCGAAGTTCTTCCTCAGAATCTCCGACCAATCAGGGACAACAAACAATCTCCGAGTCTCCGAAATACTACGAGATACTCGCAGCTTGAATAGAAGTTATGTGAATTCTCCCACTTCTGAAAGGATTCTATTTGGTAGCGTGCTCATTCGTTGTTCTCGCCCAGCAGAGATTTCGCGCTAAGCAGTGTTTGGAGGCACTCTATTCCCTTCTCAGTCAGAGTGTATTTCCTGTGACCTGAACGCTGCGAGGCGACAGCTATCAACGATTGAGTTTCTAGCTCCTTTAGAAAGCCCTGCATAACCATCCAAGATACGTTTGCCTTGTACATGATGCGCGTCGGATGGGCTTCGCCTTCAAGCTGAATCGCTCTAAGAATATCGCACTTTGTTTCAAGGCGGGAGCGCCTTTTGATTGCTGTATGCTGTTCCTCCTGCACTCCAACTCTCGAACCGCGTGACACTTGACTTTACTCGCATAGCATTTAGATTCGGAGGTTAATTAATTCTTAATTGAATCGAGACGCATGTTTGACACAATACTAGAAAAGAGAACAAGGCATTAGAGCAGATGAGAGGTGGCTCTTCGATTCTATTCTCAGAGCGCTACTTTCGAATAAGGGAAGTTGGCGATTAGGGCTCTCCCAGAATCCGTAGATGAATTTCTGATACTACTAGAAAATTATACATCTCATCTTCGATGGATTGATGTGCAAGACTCGTACGTCGCTCTGACCAAAAAACACTGTGCTTATCCGCCTTGCTCAGTGACGTTTGTTCCAAATCATCACCGCCAGAAATACTGCTCTAAGAAGTGTCAGGTGAAGGATGCGAACCGACGCTTTGCAGAAAAGCGACGTAGGCAGCAGGAAAATCGCGATCTATATTCGATGGACGAGCCAGAAAAGCGGGAGGAATTCAGAAGACAGAAACATTTGCTCGATCCGCTTTACTTCAATTAGAGGTATATCTCTAAACAGAATACTTCGATAGCAAATTTGGAAGCTCAAGCGCGAAAACACGAATAGAAACAATGGTTACAGCTTGGAACTGACACTGACAATAGTTTCTCTCAGAGTAGCCTAAGACTTGATGTTTACCGGTTGTTTCTGAGCAAGGTTTTCAATTTACCGACTGTAATCCAAGGTTGTCTATTGTGGAGCATCCTGTGACAATTAGAGCATAGGATTGCGATATCTTCTGGACGAGTCTCCGTCTCTGCTTTTAGCTTGCTCAAAGGGAGTATATGATGACCTTCAATGAATCCATAGCCTCGCTCCCCATATGTTCTTAGGAAATCGAAACCGCAGGCCGAGCAATAAAGACGTCCTCCATGGCGATTCATGAAAATTGACTTTGCGGCATCAATTACTTTCCTCTTCCGTTCTCTCCGAAGATGTATTCTTGTGAGCTTCCTACCTTCCTTAGCAGCAGCTACCAGCTGATCCTCGGGAAGATTAGATCCTTCAAGGCTCTTCTGCAAGAGGCCTATTGCTTTGTTTATGTACGGAATATCTTCCCGATAAATTGGTTGGAGATTTCGTTGTGCTTCTGCCTTTCCAGTTAGCAGAGCGAACAGTTTCGGCGTTTTTAGCTGATTGAGTATTTGCAATACTTTCTTAGGTAAAGGAGAATGAAGATGGATCGGTTGTGGAAATTTCTGAGTATATCTTATGTCAACATTATCTGATGGCTTTTCAAGCGAGTATTGTTCGATCACTCCTACGCCATAAATTCCTCGTAATGGATGGCTAGAGCTCCCAAGAATCTGCATGAGCAGTACTTTTTGACCTTTCCTGAGATCGTCCTTAAACTGATAAGTTGTCCAAGGAACAGGCCGTTTGGTATCGAGCTCTTTAGAGAGGAGATAATTGTACCTTTTTGCTGCCATAGCGATCCATCGATAATCTTTCGTAAGAACAAACATAGTGTATGGGTAATTGTAAAAGTAGTTAAAGAATTTCTGAGCATGCAGATCATGCCCCCCTAATTAGAAATGGTCTCACATTCTCAACAAAGAATGGACGCCCCAGATTGGCCCTCGTCCCGCTGATCCTCTGCATCAGGATATCACCACCTTTGAGGGGGCCGTCATACTGCGCGCTGCTCCATATCTCAACATAAGGCGCAAGCGTACCTGACTCTCCTGCGGGTAACTCCTTGATTGCTTCCTGCCTTATTGTCTGCTGCACGGTTCCGGTACTGTATCTCTGGAAGAAACCGTTCTTCCATGCCTCGAATATCTTGAGATACAGTCTATCAGGCGTGTACCTCTTCACGCCCTCATCGTTCAGTCTCACGAGTAGCATGTTGCCCGGGTTCATTGGGAGCTGCGTGGCTGCTCTTTCTTCAACCGCAGGAACCCGTCCTTCCAGTGCGTCCCTTGCAGATCTAATTAGCTCGCCAAACATCGATGGAGTAAGAGTAACCCTGTAATCGTCCGGTCCCGTGTTGATTATCATCTCGTAGAATGTTCTAGTCGTCGATGGAGCTATCTTCACACTCTTGACGGGCCTTATGTTGATGCCACGGCAGCGGACAATCAGGCGCAAAACATGGACTACTTTCTCTGCATACCCTTAACAATGATGTAAACGTAGCGAACCAGGATTTCCAGATCTCCCGGCCTTGTTCCAACGCGGAGAAATTTTGCCACTGCCATTCTGCAAGCTCGCATTTGATCGTTTGGAAAGTTCGCTAGCTCTTGGGCAAGTGCATTTCCAAAACCATCCGTGAAAAAGATGATCCTGTGTTCTCGCTCCTCGAAGAGACCGCATGACTTTCCCCACAGCTCCGCATACCGCGCCTGAGCTTTTGTTAACGGAGGGCCTCGTATTTCGATTCTGTCGTGCAAATGCAGTCGAGCAAATAATCAGAAATCGAAGGAATAAGAAGCATCGCCCTAATCGGGTTTAACAGGATTAACAGAGCTCGTATGGCAACAAAGCGTTAAAGCAAAATTGTTGGGCATACGGGATCTGCAATGCAAGAAGCAGACGATGAGAAGATCAACTGGCCATCTCTTGTCATCTCCAAGACAAGCCCAGACAAGCCCCAAGACGTGGTACACACAACAACATCAACAACTGACAGAAAGCAGCGAGACAACAGAGTCCTGTCGGCGCAGAGACAGGTTCCAGTGGAAATAGATGCGGGCCAAACACAACAGTTCAGACATAAGCATCTGCATTCAAGGAAGCTTGTATCAGAGTTGCAGATACTTGATATCGACCGGCTCTATCCGAGGATATCCGAGGCCCTGAATGAGCTACCTATTAAACTCTGCAGGCCTTCGGCCAACGGGATCTTCATGCAGCGGAGATTCTACCAGTCCCAGTGGCGGAACCCGAACTACCTTGCTAATTTTCTGAGGAGAAGGGCTGACTTCGTTGATCGCTTCAAGAGGGGGAGGCACCTCTCGCCGCTCACGTGTGAGATGCTTCGCATTGTCGCGCGCAATCTGGGATTCCTGACATACGACAAACTCTTGGAGCAGCTCAAGAGCTACAAGGAGCCAGCCTGGGTTTCGATGAAGACTGAGGATCTCGAAAGGATAGATGCGTATCCGACCATCTCCGAAGAGGAGCTAGCAAGACAAAGACTAGCTGAAGCAGATGAATCCAGTCGCAAGGCAATCGAGGAACTTTCCCGGGAGCTCGGCTACTCCACACCGGAGAACCTCGTTTCGGTTAGGGTCAGATTCAGATGTAGGTACGACGGAACCGTGGAGACGGAGGGTTATGTCGACCAAAGGAATCCGGACAAACGATTTGCAAGATGCCCGATATGCAAGAGGGTCTTCCATTTGGGAAGGAGTGACATTATCGTTTGATTCATCTACTCCGGCTCGATCTCTCAGATGCGATCTACGTAGGGTTATGCGAGTCAAAGCAGGACCAGAAATCCTCAGAAGCAGCCGAGCTCGTGGATTGTGGAAATGTGAGATGCGGCCACAGGGTCGTGGTGTCAAGCGACACGCTAGCACAGGCAAAGAGATGCCGGGAAATACTCTGCGTGTGCTGCGCCCTAAAGAAGATGCACGCGCTTGAAACTGAGCTGCCTTACCGCTAAGCGATATACAATTTTGCCTGTATTCTATGCAAGCGTAGCTTGAGGCGCTTCGATCTCATGCGATTCCTCTTTCTTTGAAACCTTGGGAGTTATGTTCCTTGCTCTGATTGAGGCTTCGCGTGCCTCCTCCCTCGTTATCTCGACCTCTGGAAGTTCCTCAAACGATGTGCCCCACGTTCCTACGAACAGTCGACACGCCCTGGCAACAGCTCTCTTTATTGCGATTTCCTTGAGCCAGGGATGCATTGTGGTCATTCTTACGTTGTCTTTCGAGGCCCTTCCCCATTCCTCTGTCGGTTTTGTCAGATACTCCCACTTTTCCGCGCGCTCTTTGGAAACATGGTGCCGTTGAAAGTGACGAAGAACAGGTTCATCAGCTGCTCGGGAACATTGTACCATTTCGCAAGCTCTCTCGCGTCTTTCACTTCTAGAGTTTTCACATCTGCTTTGGTTGTTGTTGCCGTTACGTCACTCACAAAATCTCACTGATATCCTCTCAAGTGAATTGCCAATTTAAGTGGAGATTAGGTCATAAGGTTTAACAGGTTTAACATACGAGTTCGAAATACTGATAATTACTGTAAAGTTACAGTAATATTAAAAATCGGAGGAGCCAAAGGTTACCAATGATGCCAGATCCTGCTCAATATTCCATTGGCTGGGAAAACGTACCGAAAGGAAGGTGCGTCATCTGCAGCTCCGAGCTTAAAGACCGCGGTTACTACTATTGCCTCAAGTGTGGAAACGTAACTGAGGTCGAGTTCCAGCCTCTCGGCGGCGGGCCGAAGATGATACAGATCAATCCAGTGTTATTTCTCGCTGACGCTAGATCCAAGTGCTGCAGGGCTGACCTCGAGGTACGAACTAGGATCACATGCTCCGAGAAGTGTCACAAGCTCTTCGTACGCGCTCTGACAAGCCAGTTTGGAGAATTCAAGCGAGTTGTGGATCAAACAACGGAAAAATCGTATCGCGTCCCGACTAAGGATATCATTGAGAAGGGACTCAAGTGGCGGGACCTTGCCAGATATCCGGAGTGGGACAACAATCCTACCCAACGTGATGATAATCTGGCCGAGGGAACGGCTCAATGAACGGTCGTCAGCAGCAGACGGAAAAAATCGAGCCAAAGGTCGACCCCGAGTACAAAGACCTGCTACCGCTCTATCAGAAGGGGGAGTACGAGGCCCTCAAGGAGTCAATCAAGGAAGACGGTCTGCTCGACCCGATCATAATCAGCAAGGATGCACGCATACTAGACGGTCATACGCGCCTCAAGATATGCCAGGAGCTTCACATCACTCCATCATTCGAGGTCAAGAGCTTTCGCAACAGACTCGAGGAAAAGAAGTTTGTAATCACCGTAAACCTCAGGAGACGGCAACTCAACGACTTCCAGAGGGTAGAGGTTTCGCAGATGCTTCTTGAAACCGAGAAGCAGCTTGCAAGACACAGACACGGAAGGAAATCACTGCCAATTGGCAGTAATTTCTCAAAGGGGGAGGCCGTCGAAAGGGTAGCGAAGGACATTGGCGTCAAACCACGAACTTACTACAGGGGCCTTGCAATTCTCAAGAAAGCAGACGAAGCGATGAAGGAGAAGCTCCGCGATGGAAAGCTCGAAATCAACACGGCTTACGCTGAGATGCAGGCCCTTGACAAGCAGAGCGAAATCATGGCGCTTGCTAAAGACAAGCCGACTCCGCCCAGCGTGAAACTGTTCCTCGGCGATTTTGAGGAAGTCTGCAGGAACCGGATAGAGAGATCATCCATCGATTTGGTGTTGACAGACCCACCGTACGAGCTCAATGAGTTTCCATTGGAAAAATGGGAAGCACTCGCAATCGCGGCAAAACACATCCTGAAGCAGGGAAGTTTCTTTGTCACGTATTCTGGGCAGGAGCACCTCCCGGAGATCACGGAGAGACTTTCGCATCACCTGACTTGGTTTTGGCAGTCAGGGAATTTTCACAGCTCCAATTCGACGATGGTATTCGACAAGAAGGTGAGAAACCGCTTCAAGCCCATACTGATATTCACGAACTCTCAGAGAGGAGCAAGGCCTCGAGATCATGACTGGATCTTCGATGCTCTTACGGGAGGCAAGGGAGAGAAGAGTTTGAACGAAGGAGCCCAGCCCGACAGCGAGGCCGAGTACTTCATTGAAAAACTCACTCAGAGGGGAGACGTCATTTTGGACCCATTACTCGGAAGTGGAACAACGGTGCGGGCCGCATACAAGCTCGGGCGGGAAGCCATAGGAATAGAGAAGGACCCGCAGCAGCTTGAACTTGCCAGGAGCACTATTGCGTTGGCAAAGCAATACGATTTTACCGATTTGTAATGAAAGGGAGATGTGAGCTAGATCATGGTCAAGAAAGGCTGGAGGCAGCTCTCAATACATGATTCGGTCCGGGACAGGATGACAAAGCAGATCGAGCGAATGAACAGGGGCAAGTCTGACTGGGAGAAGAAGATCTCATGCAGCAGGTATGCCGAGCTTGCCATTGTGGCTCAGCTTGAACGCGACGAACAGGTTACGGAGCGCAGTCGTAGGCGCCCAATGGAGATTGACACGGTAGTGACGGGCTGATTCTCTGCACCACATAGCAGAAATTCGGCACTTGCAGATTTGGAAAAGGAACTGCATTCAGACTGTAATCAAGAAATGACATTCCCGCCAAGCTTCCTCCGTCGATCTGCTCGGAGAGGTTGACGCCTCCAACGGAGAGAAGAACGAAGTGGAGTAGTTCGTGAGCTGCAGTCGCGAGCGAGTCAATGCCTGGGTCATTCATCGTGCCCACCATCTCCGCGAATCTTTCATCCCCAAGATAGGAGGCGCTGTTTTCTCTGGCGAGTTGTTTCACGAGGTTCCAATTCCTAACTGAGGTCCAGGCGAAATTTGGATCTGCGAGGAAATAGTTCTCCCCGGCACAAAGGCAGCCTGGGTTAACGAGTTCGTACGGAGAATCGACCATCACCACAAACGAATCGTATCCCCAAGTCACTTGGTCTCTGATCGAAATCAAATAGTCTATCCAATTCTTCGGCTGATTATCCAGGACGCTTGCGAATGACGCAGGTTCGACAACAATGTCTGCGTTCAGGTATTTTGAAACATACGCAGGAAGAAAACTTTCCATATAATCCTGCATGTTTTCCGAAAACCAGCTCGGAGGATCTCCGCTTGCCCTGGCGTAAAGATACGAGTAACCGATTCGCCTTGTCATCCATTTGCAAATTCCCTTCTTGCAAGTTTAATATTTGCACGAATCCATGCTCTAAGTAGAAATGCGAATTCTTGTGAGGGCCCAAGAAAAGACTTCCTCTGAGGAAAAGGTAGGTTCCTGTCAGATTGATAGTCTCAGAAAACTAGGAGAGGAGACAGAATATCGTGATGGATTCTTCCTCATGTTTTCGCAACCCAAGTGCGGCTACTGTGACGCTATGAGGCAAGTTCTCGATTCGACGGTGAAGAATCTGAAACCTATCGTCGAGGCTTCATTGGCTGACGAGGAATGCGGAAAGCTTGCTGACTCTTTCAAGATCGAAATAACTCCCACGGTCATCTACCTCAAGAAAAGCGAGGAAAAGAAACGAATTGCACCAGATGGGAAGATAACCTGGCAGGATGTTGAAGCGGAGATCTCTAGTCTAGCTGCTCAGATTTCTTGATCGGTGATCCCTTGAACACTTGCGCAGCCTGCTCGAGACGAGATATTTTCTCCTTGATGTACGGATAGCTCATCTCTTCATTTGTCAAGTGCTTCTGCATTTCAGAAATTGTGCATCCGACTACTGAACGACTATGATCTGTATCCCTGAACTGACCGTGACAGAGCTCTTCAGCTATGGCGCTCTTGAGTTTCGCTACGCCTTCACCCGTCGAAAGTTCGGGCTTCTGTGAAAGGATCGTCGTCAGCGCGGGAAGATGGATCTCGAGAACTTCGTCCGGACCGACATGCCGACTCATTGCCTGCGAATTCGTGTTATCAAAGAGGACGCGGACGCGCTTGATTCCGAGTTCACCCTTCATCTTCTTGATGTATTGATCGGCGTCAAATCCTGCAAGCTGTCTGAGAGTATCGAGATCCAAACCATTAGGGGATAGAAACTATTCGGTAAAAAGAACTACTCAATAACGAAGCTGCGAATTAATCTCATCAAGAGAACCAAGGATTTCCTCTCTCAGAGCCTCGACGTGAGAAAGACCGGGAGTTATTGCGAGCGTTGCTCTCTTGTTCGGATCTCGTAAATCTGCTTCCAATGCGCTTGCTGCACGGTTGAGATATTTCGCTGCAACTCTTGCGGTTTTTGGAGAGACGCAGACACGCCTTTCAGGTTGAGTACTTTGGGCCCTGATCGTAATTCTCAAAATTACTTCACAATGGTTTCAAGGAAAAAAGGAAAGAGGGATGAGCGAGCACTACGCTCATTCTATCTCGTAGTATTCAGTTGCTGAAGAGCTTCTGCCGGATGAGCGTCCCATTCCGCCCAAGTTGAGATGTGTTCCGACCGCTTGCCTCGAGCAGAGCTTTGCGATTCCGTGAACCACCTTGCCCGACATTCCGGCCCTGACGTTGCTTGCAACGCATCCGCCGACGGGTTTCCCGATTTGGTTCGCGAATGCTTTCTGCACTGCTCCGTCCCTCACGACTCGAGAGACAAAGGGACGCATGTTCTTCGATACCTTGATCCTTCTTCCTGCTTTCTTGAACGACTGCCTTGCAGCAGCTGCTACGTTGATCGACATTTTTCGATTTCCTCTTTCCCTTCATTAATGCACGATTCAAATAAGACAGAGTTGCAATGGGATCTCGGAAAAGCTCGGAAGCGTCTTGCAAAAGTTTCGTAAGGTTATCACAAATCCATCTCCAGAGAATACGACTATCATTTCCAAACGGAGCATGAACGAGACTCTTGCCCTAACCCTGGCTCAGACTGGAAGGATATTCGTGAGCAATATGAACAGGAGCGAGGCCTGGCGCACAGCAAAGACGTTCACGAACAGTATCGGAATGAGAGTGAAGCAGTTTGCAGCACAGCATGTCGACGAGAAAGGAAACAGATACGACGGCTACGAGTTTGTGATCGTTCAGGACATTCCGATTAGCAATTTTTCCAGGGTTTGTCCAGGCTGCGGGGAAAGCCTAGTTTTAAAGTGCGGCAAGTGTGGAAAGGCCTTGCCTGATGCCTTTAGTGAGAAGAAAACCGCTTAGCTTCACCATAGACACTGAAGAAGGTAAGCATGTAATTATTGACGTGCCCTACGGCGGAGCCAAGGATCCAACGACTCCTGCGTATTGGGACCAGTTGATCTACAACAATTCATACCAGGCAGCTCTTCAAGAGCTGAAGAAAGTATGGCCCGAAGCGGTTGAGGTTGTTCCCTGCTTGATTGAAAAGGAGGAGCTCTCAAAGAGCGAAAGTGGAAGAGTCAATCGCAACAAGGAATACAATCTTGAAAGAGCTCAAAGAAAAATTGCTGAATCCATCGCCAGGACTTATCAGAAATATTCGAGATACAGCCCAGAGTACAAACAAGATGCCTTGGATGACTTGTCAGATCAGATTCAAACGCTCAAGCCAATCTACCAAGATTTCAAGTGTGCCAAGAGTAAAAAAGGTGAAGGGGTTGAGCTGCTAGGTGCGCGTTAAGATAGAAAAAGCGGAAGAGCAGCTTCCCAAACCAAGCCCGGAGCGATCGCTGGAGCAGCTTCTTACTCAAGATGACGCCTTGAGGCTTGCGAAAGAGACTGCGGTAAGAAGTAGAGAAGTTGGGAAACAGGATTTGCAGGAACTTTACGAGAAGGTGGTCTTGGATGAAATTTCGATTCCTGAATACTTCTATATCATTAGCAACTCAATCAAAGCCGAAGCCTACTCAAATGTACTCAAAGTGATTAATTTGAACCATGGCAAATTTGCCTAACTTCAATGCTTTATCGGATGCACAAGAACTGGATTCTGGATCCATAATTTCTATTACTATTTTCGGAATTTGCTTTAGCAGATTAAATATGAAATATGATGATACAGCTCGGCTGAAGGAACAAGTTGGCCTGCTGATAAGTGCATTAGGTAGCGATCACCCCGCGACTGTTCATAGCTCTGAAGCGCAGCTTAGTCTAATTGGCAAACCTGCCGTTCCACTTCTGTTATCTGCCCTGCAAAATTCTCATGCCGAGATCGAAGATCTGAATAAAGAAAGAAAGGAGAGATACGGGAGCGACAGCTATGAAGCAGGGAGACGAAGACCTGAGCTTGAACGCATTACCAAGGGGATTATTAAGACTCTGGGAATCATCGGCGATTCGAGCACTGTTTCTGTACTTGCCCAAGAATTGCCCGATCCAAGCGCGATTGAAGCGCTAAGCAAGATTTCAAACGAGGAAGCTCTGAATGCCATAATCAACTGTATTCCGAAATTGAAATTATGGCACGATGGTTACACGCCCGTAGAGAAAGATGGCGATCTTTTTGAAGACGACCAAGAGTTTTTGATCAATCTCTTTTCCGAATTGGGTGAAGACGGACTCAAAGCATTGATAGATGCAAGCCAAACAGATTCACCGGGTAAGTCGAGATATCAAATAGTCTTGAGCTTGATAGCGACAGAAAAGGAGATTCCTCTTTTAATGGACGTTCTTAACAGGGGGCAACCTACCGTAGCTTATTTTGCTCTGAAAAGGCTTCGGGAATTGAAGGCAAAGTCTGCGGCCCCAAAATTAAAGGAGCTCATAATGAAAGACAAAGTGAAAGACGGGAAGAGATCCGACGAGTCAGAGAGCAGGCTCTATAGAGAGGCAATATGGGCCATTCACGATCTCGGAACAGTTAACGATTGGTTGGATATCCGCTTCGCCAAGAAGGATCATCCCGTGATTGAAATATTGGAATCACCAAAAAGCCCTTCCATATCTCAAGAAGATGATTGATGACTCTGACAAAGAAAATCAGAAACTAGCCCTTGAAATGATCCGGGACATTAAGGAAGGAAAGACAGAGCAATCTCGTGTAATGTACTACTAATCAGACTGACTGCACACTATTCCAGCCCTCTACTAGCCTCCTCGAAGGTATCAACTACGCTAACTGTTGTCCCCGACGAAAATACTCCCTTTGCGATCAATAATTCTATGTTGGCCGCCTTCGCCAAAGCTTCTTCCCTCGTCGAAAAGAGATTATCAC